>JAFZUF010000048.1 GCA_017618475.1 Clostridia bacterium | reverse complement strand
GTGTGGCATCGATTATCATTTTGATGGCTGTGTTGTTGGTGGTAAATATTGTAAGTCTGGTTACCTTGTCCGCAGAAGTCAGTGCTTTAACACAAGAATCCATCGCACTGGAACAATCCTTATCCGCCGGTCAAAGTAATTTAGAACAAACGCGTGCGGCTGTTAATGCGCATAGTGGAACAAGCCATCAAGCACAATATGTTGCCAAAGCGGAAAGCACTTATGTTGAGCCCAACAGTGTGGTTGAACACGGCTCTTTCTTTGATTGGTTGTGCCACGCATTAAGCCGTCTATTTGATTAGTTTTTGTCATATCAATAGGTATGCGACTTTACACCATCACCAGTGAGAAGCGGCGCTTGACCGCTTTTTTTGCGCTTGCCATGGCGATTGTGGTTGTTTTAAGTGGCCGGTTAATTTGGTTACAAATTTTGACAGGGCAGGCTTTAAAGGTACGGGCGGCCGAACAATGGTACCGTGATTTACCGTTAATGGCAGAACGCGGGGCAATTTATGATGCCAATGGTTTGGTCCTGGCATCGTCCAGTTTAACGTACAGTGTTTATTTACGACCGGTAGCAGTTAAAGATAAGGAAGGTACGGCGCGCATTTTGGCGGAAATCTTGGGTATGTCTTATGAGCGAATTTTATCTAAAGTCAACAGTCGCACAGTTAGTGAATGGTTGATTAAAATGCAAGTGGATAAGGACACCGCGATGCGCTTGGTGGCGGCGCATTTAGATGGCGTTTATTTAAGTCAAACGTATCAACGCGCTTATCCGGTGGGCGCGGTGGGTGCGCAAGTGTTGGGGATTGTCAGTGTGGATAATCATGGTCAGGAAGGGTTAGAAGCGTATTATGATGAAACGTTGCGCGGTATAGATGGACGGATTGCCACACAAAGTGATTTACGTGGCATTAAGGTGGAAGACGGTTTGGAATATTACGTACCGGCGGTAGCGGGACAAAGTTTACAATTAAATTTAGATGCGGGCATTCAAAACATTGTGCAAAATGTGATTGCGCGTGCCCACACCGAGCACCAAGCCAAAACCGTGGCAGCGTTAGTTTATGACATTGCGACGGGCGGCGTGGTGGCATCGGCTAGTGCACCTTATTACGACTTGAACGAACAACCGCGCGATGACGTGACGGCGTTGTTAACTCAAATTAAAAATTCGCCCATTATTAATGTTTTGGAACCGGGTTCCACCTTTAAGATTGTCACTTTGGCGGCGGCATTAGAAGCGGGGGTGGTCAGTTTGGACGATACGTTTACTTGTACCGGCAGTCGTACAATTGCCGGCGAACGTATTAAGTGTTGGAAAACTAAGGGACACGGTACCCAAACGTTAGCGGAAGGCGTCAACAATTCGTGTAACTGTGTGTTCATGGATTTGGCGTTACGGTTAGGTGTAGAACGTTATTACAGTTATTTGGAAAAATTTGGCATCGGTCAAAAATCGGGTGTGGATTTTTATGGTGAGCCGTCGGGATTGTTATTAAGTAAGGAACGGGTGCGCGATGTGGATTTAGCACGCATTGGATTCGGACAAGCGATTGCGGTTTCGCCAATTCAATTTATTGCCACGGTCAGTGCATTGGTGGGGGACGGCATTTTACGCACACCACGTTTTGTAAACAGTGTGAATGGTACGGCTTTGGCAACAAATGAAAGACGGCGGATTGTTTCGGCGGAAACCAGTGCGACCTTAAGTCAATTATTATACGGTGTAGTCAGTCAAGGCAGCGGTAAGAAAGCGGCAGTGGCGGGATATCAAATTGGTGGCAAAACTGGTACCGCACAAAAGTATGCGGACGGACACATTGCGGCGGGAAAATACGTATCTTCCTTTTTGGGGTATTTATCGGTCGGTGGTGTGCCGCGTTATGCGTGCTATCTGTATGTTGACGAACCCAGCACCGGCGTTTATTACGGCAGTTTGGTGGCAGCGCCATATGTGGGCGAAATTTTCCGTGAGATTGCGGCATATAAAAAATTTCCGTTTGATATGCAATACGAAAATGGTACGGGCAATCCGTTAGTAGCGGTACCCGACGTGGTAGGTATGAGTATTGCTGATGCGGAAACAGTACTTGGAAAAGCCGGACTTTTTGTGGAAATTGATGGCGAAGGAGAAAACGTGACGGGTTCGTTCCCGATCAAAGAAACAATGGTGAAAAGGGGTGAACCGGTCGTATTGTTTACTTAACTTTGGCAATAATTGGGGTATGGACAAGCAAGAGTACGCGGAGTACGTTAAAAAGATTACGCCAAAAAGTAAAATTGGATGGTCATTGGTGCGCGCCTTTGTTGTGGGTGGTTTGATTTGTATATTGGGTGAAGGGTTAGGTGCCTTGTACAAATTGTGGTTGCCCGCCTATGACGAAACGCAAGTTGGTTCTTTGGTATCTTGTACTTTAATTTTCTTGGCGGCAGTACTGACCGGTATTGGCGTTTATGATAAAATTGGCTATTTTGCCGGTGGTGGTTCAATTGTACCGATTACTGGCTTTTCCAATAGTATTACCAGTGCGGCGATGGAATTTCGCAAGGAAGGTATTATCTTTGGGACGTGTGCCAACATGTTTAAGATTGCGGGACCGGTGATTGTCATCGGTGTTGCGGTCGCCATGCTGTGCGGTTTGGGTTATTACTTAGTGGGGTTGTTCATATGAGCACATTGATTTTTAAAAACCGACCACGGATTATTGGTTGGTACTCGGTAGCGGGTAAAAAAGAAAGTGAAGGGCCATTAGGCACAACTTTTTCGCGGGTGGTCAAAGACGAATATTTTGGTGAAAAAACTCACGAAGGTGCAGAGCGCAAATTGTTCGAGACCGCGATTCAAGGGGCAATTCAAGTTGCCAAAGTGCAACCCGACATTGTGTTTGCGGGTGATTTATTAAACCAAATTGTTTCGTCTTCGTTTGCGATGCGTGATATTGGTTTGCCTTATGCCGGTGTTTACGGGGCGTGTTCCACGATGGCGTTATCCTTGTTAGTGGCGGCAACCTTTGTTGATGCTGGTGTTGTGCAAACCACGGTGGCGGCAGCCGGTTCGCATTTTGCCACCGCCGAACGGCAATACCGCACGCCGTTGGAATTCGGTAACCAAAGACCACCATGTTCGCAATGGACGGTGACCGGCGCGGGTGCCACCGTTTTATCCGCAGACAGTAAAAAATCGCGCCTGGCAATTACTGCCGGCACGATTGGACGTGTGGTTGATTACGGTGTGAAAGACGTTAATAATATGGGTGCGGCAATGGCACCAGCGGCGGCCGATACGTTAGCCCGCCACTTTAAAAATACTAATACCAAACCAGCCGATTACGATGCTATCTTTTCGGGCGATTTGGGTCAAATTGGGGAAGAAGCATTGCGTGACTTGTTGAAAGACAAGGGGTATGAGTTGGGCGAAAATTATCACGATTGTGGCAAGTTGATTTATTCTGTCGATCAAAAAGTTGACATGGGTGGTTCGGGTTGTGGTTGCAGTGCGGTAACACTGAATGGCTACATTATGGATAAATTCCAAAGTGGGGAATATCACAAAGTTATTTTTATGGCAACGGGGGCGTTATTGTCACCGACTACTTGCTTCCAGGGCGAAAGTATTCCAGGCATTGCGAATGCAGTTGTCATTGAGGAGGTGACAGAATGACTTTTTTGTGGGCATTTTTAATTGGCGGTTTGATTTGTATGCTGGGGCAGTTGTTGATTTTGAAAACTAACTGGACGTCGGCACGCATTTTAGTTTCTTTTGTGGTGCTGGGGGCAATTTTGCAAGTTTGTACGGTGTTTGAACCTTTGAAAAAATTTGCCGGTGCCGGAGTTACTACGCCAATAACCGGCTTTGGGGCCGGTTTGGTGAAAGGAACTTTTGAAAATATTGATAAGTACGGTTTTTTGGGGATTTTTACTGGGGGTTTAACCGCCATGGCGGCGGGCATTGGAGTTGCTATTGTTTCGGGTTTAATTATTGGACTGATTTTCAAATCGCGTTCGAAATAATTGCTCCGGTCGTGATTAAAATGGCGGCAGCCGAAGTTGCATTTTGAATTACGCTTTTAACAACGGTCGCAGCATCAATTGCGGTGCAAGTTTTCGCGTCAAAGTGATAATTGCGATTGATTTGCCGATAGATTGACGGCAAGGCGCGTTTTAAGATGCGTTCGCCAGTGTTGTGGGCGTCTAAGTCTTTGGCAATTTTCAGGTATGTTAATCCACCGCCGGTAACTACGCCGTCGCGCATCGCGTTGGTGGTGGCGGCAACCGCATCTTCAATTCGTAAACGTTTTTCCATGGTTGCGGCTTCGGTTGGACAACCAATACTGATGACGCCGGCGGTGGCGGTTAAGTTGGCAATTCGTTCTTTTAAACGTGTGCGGTGGTAATCGTCGGTCGCCGCCGCCAGTTTGTCTTTAATCATGTTCAAATGTTCTTCAAATAACGGACTTTTTTCATCGCTTAAAATTACCATTTGTTCGGCTTCAAAGATAATTTGGTTGGCGTGTCCTAAGTGGGCGGTGGTAGCACGTGCCAAAGTTAAATCATTTTGCAGGGCAATCAAAGTGGCGTTGGTGACCACGGCACAATCTTCGGTTGCGGTGGAACGTACCGCCACAACTTGCAGACCAGCTTTGGCACGGTTTAACACTAAGGCATTAATTACTTCGGCGGCGTAATCTTCCGCCACCAAAAGTAAGGGGGTTTTGTTTTGTACGGCGTCTTCCAAAATTGGCAAAATTTCTTGTACGGATTTAATGGTGCCGTTGGTTACCAAAACATTGGCGTGATGCATTGATTTGGTATTTAAGTAGGGTGATACCACCTGTGCTGTAAGTTTAACACCGTTGGTAAATGTTAATTGGGTAGTGCCGGTTTGGTTCATTTCCAATGAAATTAAACCGTCGGGTCCAACTTTGGATAGGGCTTTGGCAACCATGATACCGTCTTCTGCGTTGGCACAACTGTTCGTGGCAACGTGAACTAAATCTTCGTATTTATGAATTTGCCGAACATGTTGTGGCAATAAATCCAAGGCTTTACGCGCCGCCGCCAAAAGTTCATCTTTTAGCACCATGGGTTGGTATCCAAAAGCCATTGTCCGACGGGCATGGTTTGTGATTGCAGTTGCCAGTACAATTGCCGAAGTGGTGCCGTCGCCGGCTTCGGCATTGGTTTTTAAACTGGCTTGTTTGATGACGTCGGCACCCAAATTTTCGTAACGGTTGGGCAAGGAAACTTCTTTGGCAATGGTTACACCATCGTTGGTAATTAAAGGACTGCCGTTATCACGGTCAATAATTACATTACGGCCGTTAGGACCAATCGTAATTTTAACAATGTTATTTAATTGGTTAACGCCACGGTAAAGGGCGCGTTGTGCTTTATTCATAAATCACCCCGATAATATCCAAGTTTTGGACTAAATATAATTTTTCATTGTTAGATGAAATTTCGGCACCCGCGTATTTGTTAATGATAATTTTATCACCAATCGCGACCGGGGCGCCGTTGCCGACTGCGACTACCGTCATGATTTGATGACGTTCGGCATTAGTGGCGGGAATGTAAATACCACCTTTGCTGGTTTGTTCAATGACAGGTTTACAAAGTACTCTGTCAAATAGTGGTTTGATTTTCATTTCATTTTCTCCTTTGTGCGTTTACCATAACATGAGAAATTTAAAAACATTCGTTTTACTGCCACCCAATTTTTGGTTATACTTAATGCAATGGACTATATGCAAATGGCGGAAGATTTGGCCAAAACTTCGCATTGTGGACGTAACCATGTTGGTTGTGTGATTGTACGTGATGATAAAGTTTTGGTGTCCGCGGTAAATGGGCAAGTGGAAGGTGCGCAAAACTGTGCCGAAATTGGTGGTTGCTTGCGTGAAATTAACCATATTCCCAGTGGTACGTCGGCGGGCTTTTGTAATGCGGTTTGCGCCGAAACCCGATGTGTTTGTGAAGCCGCTCGTGATGGCATTGCGTTGCAAGGTGCGACCGTTTATTGCACGCATAAACCGTGTATTATTTGCATGAAAAATTTAGTCGTGGTTGGTGTCGATAAAGTCTATTATAAACATGGTTATCCAGATCAGAATAGTGATAACATTGCCAAATATGCTGGCTTAAAGGTGGTGCAAATTGGCTAAGGTTCCATTGGTGGCATTGGTGGGTCGTCCGAATGTGGGCAAATCCACTTTATTTAACACCATTTCGCAAAATGGGCAAAGTATTGTTGACGATCAACCAGGGGTAACGCGCGATCGCATTTATGCAGATTGTGAGTGGACGGGGAATAATTTTTCTTTAGTTGATACAGGTGGTGTTTCGTTTGACGAAGGCGTGTTCAATGCCCACATTAAAGAACAAGTCGAAATTGCGGTTGGTATTGCCGACGTTGTGGTTTTAGTGGTGGACGGTATGGTTGGCGTAACTGCTGACGATATGAAAGTTGTTAAGTTGTTACGTGGCTTTAATAAACCATTAGTGCTTTGTGTGAATAAATTGGATAATAGTCAATTACGAGATAACACCTTAGCTGAATTTTACAAATTAGGTGTGGGTGAACCATTGCCGGTATCTTGTGCGCAGAAAATTGGTTTAGGCGATTTATTGGATGCAATTGTGCAAAAATTACGCATGAAAAATTTGTTACGCCAACAACCACCGGCTGATGTTAAACGCATTGCAATTATTGGTCGACCCAATGCAGGAAAAAGTTCGTTGGTGAATGCGCTCTTAGGTGAGAAACGCGTAATGGTGAGTGATATTGCTGGTACGACGCGTGATGCGGTTGACAGTCCGTTTAATTACTGTGGTAAATCATACATTTTAACCGATACTGCGGGCATTCGTCGTAAACGTAGTGTGGAAGTGGAAACCGTGGAATATTACAGTGTTTTGCGGGCGATTCATAGTATTAAAAACAGTGATGTAGTTTTGTTAGTTGTCGATGCGACCCAGGGGTTGACCGAACAAGATGTTCGTTTGGCAGGTTACATTCACGAAGCGGGACGTCCATCGGTAATTGTGATTAATAAATGGGATTTGGTGGAAAAGGATAGTTACACCCAATTAGATTTTAATAAAAAATTGGCAGTGGATTTAGCATTTATGCCGTATTTTCAAGCAATTTATATTTCGGCATTAACGGGACAACGTTTGGGCGAAGTGATGGCAACGGTGGAAAAAGTGTTAGCTAATACCGAAAAGCGCATTACGACGGGACAACTTAACGATTTAATTTTGGACGCTGTGGCGATGACTCCGCCGCCGTTTAAATTGGGCATGCGTCCTAAATTTTTGTACGCGACGCAAGTGGCTGTTGCACCGCCGACTTTTGCGCTGTTTGTCAATAATAAAAACATTGTCGGCAAGACATATTTGCGCTATTTGGAAAATACTTTACGTAAGTCGGTGGACTTTGCAGGAACGCCAGTTCGCCTATTATTACGTAATCGGGAGAAAGAATAATGTATTGGTGGTTATTCTTGTTATGTCCACTGGCATATTTGGTGGGGGGATTTAATGTCGCAAAAACTGTGACAAAAATTCGTAACGTTGACTTATCCAAAATTGGATCTGGTAATGCCGGAGCAACCAATGTTGGGCGTGCTATGGGATTTAAATGGTTTTTGCTGGTAACAATTTTAGAAGGTATTAAATGTGCTAGTATCGCGACAATTGGTTATTTATTTGTTAGTTTTTATACCGGTACGTTTACTTTATATCAAGAAAGCCATTATATTGTGATACTAGCGATGGGCGTTAGTGCGATTTTCGGTGCAATTTTCCCTGTTTGGTATCGTTTCAAAGGCGGTAAGGGTTTAGCCACCTGGATTGGGTTGGGATTTGTTTTGAATCCATTAGTAATGTTGGTTGTGGCAGCAATTTATATTCCGTTGTTAGCAATTACGCACATTATGTCATTATCGACTGTGTTGGGGGTGATTACGTGGACGATTTTGTCATTATGCGTGGAAGCACCATTAACTGCGCCGGTCATTGTTTTGTATTGTGCGTGCGTGGCGTTGATTTTGTATTCACACCGCAAAAATATTGTGCGTTTATTTACCGGTAAAGAAAATAAATTTATTTTGAAAAAATCAGCACCTAAAGATACGTCAACCAATGACATGGTGCAAAGTTCAGCTGAATAAATTGGCAAATAAAAATTTTGTCAATTATAAGTTATAACCATGATTGTGCTTTCATAATCATGGCTATGAATAATCAAGTTTTTGAAAACATTGCAACCCGCACTAATGGTGATATTTATTTGGGGGTAGTGGGACCGGTCCGTTGTGGCAAGTCAACATTCATTACTAAGTTTATGCAGCAACTGGCAATTCCGAATATTGAGGACAGTTACGAACAACAACGTGTAATTGATGAATTACCGCAATCGGCAGATGGTACCGCGGTAATGACTACGCAACCAAAATTTGTACCCAGTCGGGCGGTTGGAATTAGAGTGGGTGATGCGTCTATGCGGGTGCGCATGATTGATTGTGTTGGTTATATGATTGATGGTGTCAGTGGGTTGGAAGAAAATGGTCACATTCGTAATGTGAAAACACCGTGGAGTGATGTGGAAATGCCGTTTGACCAAGCGGCGGAAATTGGCACGCGCAAAGTGATTGTCGACCACAGCACAATTGAGGTGGTGGTAACGACCGATGGTTCGATTACGGATTTGCCACGCGAAAATTATGTCGATGCCGAAGCTAAAGTTATTTTTGAATTGAAACAATATGGCAAACCTTTTGTTGTGGTGGTCAACAGTAAACAACCGCAAGGGGAAACTTGCCAAAGAATTTGTCACGAAATCACTGAAAAGTTTAATGTGCAAACTTTGGGTATGGATTTCGCACATTTGGGTACCGAAGAGATTGGCGCCATTTTTAATGGTATTTTGGCGGAATTTCCGGTAACAGGTTTCAAAGTTAATATGCCGTCTTGGTTACAAGTCATGCCTGCCAATCATCCGGTAATTGTCGATGCGATTGAACGTTTGCGTCGTTACACAAAAAATGTTCGCCGCATTGCGGATAATTATCCGGATAATGTTTGCGCGGATAGTCCTTATTTCAATGCGGTGGAAACCAGCGAGATTGACGTGGCGACTGGTACGATTGTTTATAATTTGGTGCCGAAGAATGATTTGTATTTTAATTTAATTTCGCAAGAAAGTGGTTTGAATATTCAAAATGAACAACATTTAATGGCGTACATTCAAAAAGTCGCTGGCAAAGCTAAAGAATATGACAAGTTAAAAGATGCTATTGATGCTGCGGAAACTAAGGGCTATGGCGTGGTGGTGCCGACTTTAGATAGTTACAAATTGGATACTCCACGTTTGTATAAGCATGGTAAAAACTACGGCTTGAAATTACGCGCGACCGCACCAAGTTTGCATATTATTAAAGTTGACGTTGGCAGTGAAGTCACACCGACTATTGGCACGCAAGAACAATCCAAGGAGATGTTGGAGTTTTTGGAACGCGAATATGCGACCAATAAAGAAGCTGTTTGGCAAACACCAATCTTCGGTAAATCTCTGGATGAAATTATGCAGGAAGGTGTCGGTGCTAAAATTGCAAATATGCCCGCAAACGCGATGAAACAAATGAAACGCACGATTGGTAAAGTGGTCAACAACGGTAAGGGCGGCATTATTTGTATCATGCTATAGTCACACTTTTCGCTTGTCCCGCATATAGAGTGTGATATGATTTTTGAAAATTTCATTACTTTTTTAAGCAAAGTGCTGTTTTTTTCGGGGTTGGTTAACGATAAAAATTCTTTTCCTAAACCATTATCCAAAAAAGAAGAGTTGATGTATTTTCAAAAGTTTTGGGACGGCGATATGCAAGCCAAGGATATTTTAATTCGCCATAATTTACGGTTGGTGGCGCACGTGGTGAAAAAGTATAATGGTGCCGCCGAAGCTGATGATCTAATTTCGTGTGGTACGATTGGGTTGATTAAAGCGATTAATTCGTTCAAGGCCGACAAGGGCACCCAAATTTCCACGTACGCGTCACGTTGTATTGAAAATGAAGTTTTAATGTTTTTGCGCGTTTCCAAAAAGCATCAGCAGGTTGGTTCTTTAAACGAAAGCTTGGGTGACGATCACGACGGCAACGAAATTTGTTTGGTGGATATTATTACCGATGATCGCGACCAAAGTGATATCGACATCGCCATGCATCGCCAGTTAATGCAAAAGTTGGTAAAGGTAATGCGTGAACGTTTAAATGAACGCGAATTCAAAATCATCAGTTTGCGTTACGGTTTGGATAATCATGTGGCGTTACCACAACGCGAAGTGGCGAAACAGTTGAATATCAGCCGCAGTTACATTTCCCGCATCGAAAAACACGCTTTGGAAATTGTACAACAAATTGTGCATGAACCCGACTTTAAAGATTTTCGTTAATCCTTAATTAAAAATGGGTGGCAGTTACCGATGGTAACTGTCTTTTTTTATGTTATGTTTAAAGGTCTTCATCGTCGTCTGCCCATGGTTGGTCCCAATAATTTGTTGTTGGCGGATGTCGTGTGGGTGCACGAACCTTGCGGGGGCGAACCACGGGTTGTGGTTGTTTAATTGTTTTTGTCACAATGGGAAGTTTGATTGGAAAAATTGCTAACAAAACAAGCACCACAATCGTGGTTACCGAAGCAAATCCAAAAAGGTAAAAGTAAAACGGATACATAGTGTCATGATAAAAACAATGGTGGGGAGAATTATGGAAAATGATGTCATCAACTTAAAAAGTTTGTCGGCTGATGCGCCGTTGTTACAATATAACGATTGGCCACATTTAACGGCTACACCGCGTTTGCGACCAAGTGCAATGGCGCAGGTAAAACAAATTACGAAACCACCGCGGAAACACCAAAAGCAGTTAGCCTTTCACCAATCTATGGCGAAAAGTCGTTTCGTATTTGGTGGTAACCGTACTGGTAAAAGTGTTTGCGGGGCGATGGAAACGATTTGGTACGCTACCGGTTTACACCCATTCATTAAAATCGACCACGCGATGGACGGTTGGGTGGTTAGTTTAACCCGGCAGGTGCAACGCGACGTGGCGCAAGCCAAAATTTTGCAATACTTACCGCCGGAGTGGATTGTCAAAACCGTGATGGTTTCGGGCAGTTCGTTTGCACCGGCACACGGGGTGATTGATTTTATTTTGGTGAAAAATGTTTTCGGTACGGTTAGTAAAATTGGTTTTCGTAATTGCGAACAAGGGCGAGAACGGTTTCAAGGGGTTTCTTTGGACTATGTTTGGTTTGATGAAGAACCGCCCGAAGATATTTATGATGAATGTTTGTTACGCTTACTTGACCGTGGTGGCGTGCATTGGGTGACGATGACACCGTTAAAGGGGCGCAGTTGGGTTTATAATCGTATTTATTTGCGTCAAGAACAACAAAAGGATTTAGCATGCTTTTGGATGAGTTGGGACGATAATCCGTATTTGTCCGACGAAGAAAAACAATTTTTGATTGCAAACTTACCGCCTGACGTTTTGGAAAGTCGCCAACACGGACATTTTGTGGCGGCGGAAGGCTTGGTGTTCCCAAACTTTGACGTGGCGAACGTGATTGAACCGTTCATAATTGCACAACCCGACAGTTACTACATTGGCATTGATCCCGGTTATCGTAACCCGACCGCGGTCGTGTGGGTAGTAGGTGCGGGGGAAAATCTGTACGTGGTCAGTGATTATGAAGTTGCGGGCTTGACGGTTGCCGACCACAGTCGTGCGATTTTACAGCGTACTGCGGACTTGGGGTGGAACTTGAAACAAGTGCGCGTTTTAATTGACAGTGCCGCCAACCAAAAGACTTCAGCGTGTGAAGTATCAACCGCGATGCAATACCGAAACCATGGTGTGTTAGTCGATGCAAATGTAAATAAAAACATGGCGCAAGGTTTATTGGAAATGAAAGCGCGGTTTGGTAATGCTGACAGGCACCGCAGTTTATTTGTCTTTAAAAATTGCGTGCATTTGATTAGTGAATTGCGTGGCTATTATTGGGGGGATGGAGAATCGCCACAAAAAGTTAATGACCATACGATTGATGCGTTACGTTACGTGGTTATGGATTGGCACCGTGTGAGTTGTGAACAACCAACACCATTAAACACCTTGGGACAAGCTAAAAAAGATTTATTAAAATCACTGGCAGTAAAACGCTTCGGTTAAAAAAAGTTGTGATTTAATACTGGCAGGGAGGAAAAATGCAAAACAAACAAAGTAAAAAACAACTGATTGATGCGGTGATTAATGATTACGAAGCACGCAAAAGTGCACGCATTGGTTTGGAAAACAAATGGATTAATAATTTAAATTTTTACCATGGTGACCAATACCTGGGTTATGCCAAACAATACTATTGGCAATCAACCGAAAGTTTTAACCATATTGGACCATTGGTGGAAAGTCGTTTAGCAATTTTAGCGGAAGTTGAACCGGAAATTAAAGATGATTTAGTGCAAGCGATTTTTGAGAAAATCCGTTTCAAACGTTTAATCGAAGAAGGAAACTTTTGGCAAGAAGTGACTGGTTCTGTCTTTTACAAGGTGACTAAAGTTGACAACCAACCGGTAGTAACAGTTTGTTCGCCATTCGAAATTTATCCTAATCGCTTGGACGTTTCTAATATGGAAGAAATAACTTCCATCATTCACGCGAAAAAGGTTGAAGACCAATTAGTGATTGAAAAGTGGACACGCGACCATTTGACGATTATTCGTGATCAATCATTAGTTTATGATGGCGAATTACCTTATCCATTCCCGTTTGTTCGTGGTACCAGTGAATTAGTGGCGGGTCAATTCTTTGGTAAATCCGTGGTTGATCGCGTAATTCCGGTGCAACGGGCTTATAACGCGATTAAAAATCGCCGTGCCGAATTCATGAGTCGGATGGCTTGTGGTGTTGTCGCGGTGGAAGACGGCAGTGTGGATTTGGATAGTTTGGAAATTGATGGTTTATGTCCGGGAAAAGTGATTGTTTACCAACAAGGCTATCGTGAACCAAAGTTTATGGAGGCTGGCAGTATTCCAGACGAATTAACCAAGGAAGAAGACCGTCTGTTAAATGAATTTAACACGATTAGTTGTGGTGGCGATTTGTTATCGGCAATGGCCAGTCGTGCTACTGTTGGGGAAGGAACCTTAACCATTTATAACGAACAAGCTAAACGTCAACTGCGTCGACCCATTCAAAGTATTGAAGACGTTTACGAACAAGTGGGTGAAAAAATCTTGAACATTTTAGGAGTCGAACATGGAAAATCAAAATGAAAATCCAACTAACGAAAGTGTCACTAAGGATGCACCTTTGGAACAAGCGGCGATACAACCCAGTGTGGATATCAATGCACTCCAAAAGTCTTACAGTGAATTGCAAAGTGCGTTCACAAAAAAGGCGCAAGCTTACAAAGAACTGGAACAGAAAATAAACTCCATGCCCAGCCGGGAAGAGATTATTCGGGAGTATTTATTAGCGAACAACACGACTGCGGCGCCGACCGTGTTGACCAGTTCTTCGTCAGCTTTCGACTTCGCAAAAGTTAAGAAGCCAACGACTTTGGCACAAGCCGATCGGTTGGCCTGTGAATATTTCAAAAAAGGAGTTTCAAAATGATTACAACTGCAACTGCAGAAAATGCGTTAAAGAATATCTATTTGGATACGGTCATTAACGACATTAACAAAAAAACAAACCCATTCTTAACAATGATTGAAGAGAACACTCGTATCGCCAGTGGTAAAAACGCAACGGTCAATATTCGTTGTGGACAAGCGGCGGTTGGTGTTGGTACCGAAACTGGTGATTTGCCAACCAATGATAGCGAAAAATCAATCGAACTTTCAGTGCCTTTGAAAAACTTGTATGGTACTTTCCAAATTAGCGACAAAGCGTTAAAGGCAGCATCTTTGGACCCAAATGCTTTCGCTTCTTTATTGGGCGGTGAAATGCAAAACTTGGTAGCGGCGGCTCAAAACAATTTAACCACGATGCTTTATGGTAATGGTTTAAAATTATTAGCAACGTTTGATAGTACGGATTTCCAAGGCAATGGTCGTACTAGTATTAAAGTTGGCTCCAAATATATTGGTAACTTTGCTGCTAATATGCACGTGTACGTACAAACCGGTGCCGGTGTAACAATTAGTGATCCAGGTGATGATAACTTGATTAGCGCGGTTAACACTTCTACCGGCGTAATTACGTTGAGTGAAGCAGTTCCGGCGAACAAAGCAGATCGTTACTATATTTATAGTTTCGATGATGATGGTACCAGTATGAATGGTGTTGATAGTGTTTTCAAACAAACCATGTATGGTATCAACGTAAATAACAATCCAGAAATTGCGCCATGCAATTACCGTGATAATGGTAACACCTTGAATATCTTGGACGAAGAAGCAGCATTGGCTTTCTTAGATGCTTACGAAGAACATTGCCAAAGTATGCCCGCCGATATTTTGTTGACACATCCGCGTGTGAAAAAAGCGATTTTTGAATCGTTGAAGAGTACACGTTCTAACATTGCGACAGCCGAATTAGCGGGTGGTTTCCATGGCTTTACCTTCAATGGTATACCAATGTATAGCGATGTCAAATGTAAAGCGGGTAACTTGTATGCTTTAAATAGTAAATCGTTTGCAATGCACCAACTTTGTGATTGGACTTGGTTGTCTAATGAAGATGGTAGCATCTTGAAACAATTACCTGGTAAAGCAACTTAC
>JAFZUF010000047.1 GCA_017618475.1 Clostridia bacterium | reverse complement strand
CCAAACCGCCACAAACTCAATGGTAGTTGACTCATTGCTTGTGTCATAATTTGGTACAGTAAATTTTTCACCAGTATAATAAACACGTTCACTTTCATCGCCAGCAATTCGCCAACCGGTGAAAATATACCCACTCTTCATATATTTTTCACCCGTCCATATTTCAAAAGTACTGCCAATACGTTTTTTTTAAGGTGTCCGTATAAGTACTTATGTAACGATAATCCGGTAAAACATACAAATCATCACCATATGTAAATTTAACCGTCACATTTTTTGTTGAAGATTGGTAATTAACCATGACGTTAATGCCCCAGTCGTTATTAAAATAAATTTCTTCACCCAGTAACGTTACATTTTCTCCAATCGCAATACTGCCGTTTGTTTGTTGTTCTAAGTCATAAACACTGAAATTATGATAGACACCATTGTGATCATAAAATTCATAACTTGCAATTTGCGGATCACGATATAACCACAAACAATTTCCCACTTCATCATAAGCAACGGGATTTTCCACGCTTAAATTGTTTTCACCAATGTTACTAAAATTTTTATAGGTTGAACCGGAATCAGTATCAGTAAACGGCTGCACAGAATATTTATAAACAGTAACATCATCCCAATAAACTGCATTCATTTTTAAAACAACAACCAGTTCTTTATCTTGTGTTCCACGTGGCATCAAAGTGTTACCATAATAATACCACAATGGATCAATCGTTAATTTTTCACCAGCAGCATAACGTTTTTTTACACGATTAACCAATGTAGCCAGTGCCGGTTGTTCGTCATTATTAATATAAGCTTTCAAGTGGTCTGCTTTAATTTCCCAGTGTGAAAAATGCGCCGTTTCATCATTATTAAAAACTGGTAACGTTACATCTTCCCCTAGCTGAAAACTGTATTGGTCATATTTTTCGCCTTTGTCATATAACCAAACACTAACCCAGCGATAATCCAATAATGCTGTAAAAGTTGTACGGTAATTCGGTGGGTAAAAGCGATTTGAATCAGTAATTACAGTTTCACTAATAATATTACTTTTTTCATCTCTTTGGACCCAAGTCCATGTATTCGCTACACCGCTTTCATTTTGTTCGTACAATAAATCATTATAAGTGTTGTAAGCATTTAAATAGCGCCAACCTTTAAAGCGTGAAAAATTATTATAAAGGTCAACAGTTTGGCCATACCGTCCTTTTCCCAAAACTACATTTGGATTATCCTGCGCATAATCATCTAAAACGCGCCAACTATCATTACCAAACTTTCCATAGTTTAATTCGTCAGCAGTTAAACCTTCCACACTGGTATCAAAAATATTTACTTCTTTCAGAGTTACACCATTAACTGATAAGACCGCATACTTTTCCGCACCATCCCAAACCGCATATAAAGTAGTGTCTTTCATCAAACCTGTTGAATTTTCCAAAAATTCCGCACTGTTCGGTGATAAAGACAATCCCATAAAATATGAACCAGGCTTTAATGGTGTTGGTAAATCAACATTGGTACCTTTTTTCATTTCCATGGTTGATATTTGTTGCGCATCAACACCGGTTTGAAAAGAAATTTTAATATTTTGGAAAAACAAAATTTGTGACAAAGCAACAGCAAAAAAGATACCACTTAAAGCGGCCGCAAAAATACGGGCAATCATTAAGCCACGACGTAACAGTTTCGCTTTTGTATCCCCCATTGCTCACGATTAGTATATTACACTTCTTAGTTTTGTTGCAAATAAAAATCCCGCAGTTTTACACTGTCTTGCGCCATGATACTATCGCTTTCCGAAATCACAACGTCGTCACCTGGACGTTTGTGTAACAGTTGCATAACCACTTCCAAATCAAAACCATATTGTTTGTCCGCCAAGGTTAAATGCCGAATTTCACCTTTAATACCGTACTCAATAAAGGATACATGAAAATGCACTTGCGGAAACTTTTCTAATTGTTTGAAAACATGTTCTAAATTCATGTTACCTTGTGCCAAACAATTCATATGACCTAAATCAACGGTCGGCATTAAATGTTGCGGGTCAAGCGCACACAAGTCGCAAATTTCGTCTAGATTGCCAATTTGGGTATATTTACCCATTGTTTCAAGGCACAACCAATAATCATTAAAGCCATCATCTTTTAAGCGTTGCAAAACAATTTGCAAGCTTTGTCGACAATTTGCTAACGCAACTTCCCGTGTCATTTGCATTTGACAACCGGTATGCACCACCAAACGATTGCCACCCATTATCGCTAACAATTCTAAACTGCGTTTTATGTAATGGTAATTTTTTTCTAAGTTTTCGGTGTTTGCTAAATTAATGTAATATGGTGCATGAACCGAAATTTTTACACCGTGTGTAGCAGCTTGCGCACCAATCACTTGTGCGGTTTTATCCGTCATACGAATACCACGACCAAAACTGATTTCGTAAGCATTTAAACCCATACCCGCCAACCAACGCGGTGCATCCACACTGGATTGATTACCGTCCGCATAAAATTTAATATCGTTACCTGCTGGACCAAAACGTACCATCTTAAATTCCTCCAATTGGTTGTAAATCATCTAATTGCACATTGTCAAGTTGACAAGTATTCGCCAAACTAAAGTCTCCCACGCGCGTACGAATAATCACGTCAGCGGTCGCCAGCGTCCCTAAGCGTGTTGCCAAAACTTTGGCTAAGCTGCGAATATAGGTTCCCGTTTGGCATTCAATTTCAAAATAACTGCAATGCAACGGCAATTCAAATGGTTCATTTAACGCTGCTAAATCGCGTTCACACTGCGCGGCATCCAACATTGCAAAGCGCGTAACAGTCACCACTTTGGTCGGTGGTACGAAATCGATTCCTTGTCGTGCTAATTCATAAGCACGCTTACCTTGAATATGTACCGCACTAAATTTGGGCACTTCAATTTCAATTTCCCCAACCATACTTGGCAAGACTGCTTGAATTTGTTCCGTTGTTGGCAACACGTCGCTATGCTTAATGACTTGCCCCTCACCGTCCAAGGTGTCTGTTTCTTCACCCCAAATTAACAAAGTACGATAAACCTTGGTTGACGCGTGTAATTGATTAGTAAGTTTAGTCGCCCGGCCACAAAGCAACACCAAGACCCCACATGCCGCCGGGTCCAATGTACCCAAGTGTCCAACTTTTTTTAATTGTAAACGTCGCTTAACAATGCTTAGCGCTTTAAACGACGACATACCACGCGGTTTACAAAGATTAATAATTCCGTCCAACTTAATCAATCACCTTCGCGAATTCCGTCAACAAAATTTTAATTAATTGTTTTTGTGAGCCTTTAAATGTAGCACCACTGGCGTTACGGTGTCCGCCACCATTAATTTTTTGAGCAATTTTTGCCACGTCAATTTTTCCTAAGCTGCGCAATGAAATATTGAATTCGCCCTTCTCTAATTCAGTAATAAAGATACTACAAATTACACCATTCGCATCGGTTGCGTATTTGAATAAGCCATGACGTGATTCATAATTTAAGCCCCACTTTTTAACCACCTTGTAAGGCAACACTGTAATCGATAAACGACCGTCAAATTCAAATTCCATATTTTTTAACACATAATCAATCAACGGAATATTGGCGCGATTATAAGCACGGAAGTTTTTAAAGTTTATTGTTTCAATATCAATTTTTTGTTTTTGCATTAAAGCTTCCGCCACGTGGTGCGTATAAGCGGTTGTATTTGAAAACAAGAAACAACCGGTGTCGCAAGCAATACTTGTGTACAAAGCAGTAGCAATTTCCAAAGTAATTTTAACTTTCAACAGTTCAAATAATTGATAAATAATTTCACCAGTGCTGGCAAACTGTGGCATATCAACCAACACGTCTGCCGGCTTGAAATTTGGTTTCACGTGGTGGTCAATCACAATGATTTTATCAGCCTTATCCACCAAACCACACCACGCACCTAAACGATCAATATCGCTTAAATCCAACACGATTAATAAATCAAAGTGTTCTTTGTCGGCATGAATATTAAATGTACGAGCTTTTTCCATGTAAAAAAACTTTTCAGAAAGATCGCCATCAGCAAAAATAGCAACATCTTTTCCTTTACCTTCTAACCATTCCGCCATGGCCACACAACACCCAATACAATCACCATCAGGATTATGGTGTCCTACTACCGCAATAGTTTTCGCACCGTTAATCAAGTTTTTGATTTGCTCAATTTCGGTTTCCAATTTAATCATTTTTTACTCCTTGCAAGTTCAACCAATAATTCGTTAACTCTGTCAGCATTTTCTTGCCCTTTGTCTTGAATAAAACAAGACGTGGCATCCGACGTAAATTAATTACTTTTGCTGTCTCACTACGAAAGAACCCCGTTGCTTGACGAAACTCCGCCAAATGGTCAGTAACATATATGTCACACACGCTGCCGTCAGCACTTAATTCCGTACGTAAAATCGTAGCACCTTGTAATGCACGATTATTAACCTTGGTCATTAAAATATTTGACAGCGCACGATATAAATCAGCGTTGATTCGTTCCTTGGCAATACTTCTCATCTTAGAACTTGTACTCCTTACCATTGAAGATGATCGGTAATTGTTTTTCACCAATCACATCAAACACATCCCCAACTTTCAATTCCGGCGCATCTTTTAATTTGATACCGCAATCTGCCCCTTTCAACACTTCTTTTTGGTCATCAGTTTTAATCTTCAAACTTTCAATTTGATATTTGCCAACTTCGGTCTTGCCACGCATTAAAAGCACAGTAGCATTACGCATGACTTTACCATCCAACACGTGACAACCAGCAATTTGTCCTGCTGACGAACTCTTAAACAAAGCACGAACTTCCACCTTACCATAATGTTCAATTTCAAATTGTGGTGTAAACATCCGCACCATGCGTTCGGTAACAAAATCAAACAATTCATAAATCACATCAAACGGATAAATTTTAACTTTCAAACGATCCGCATTTTTTTGAATCGTTGAATTAGTCTTAACGTTAAAAGCAATCACCAACGCATCGGTTACCGAAGCTAAATCCAAATCGTTATCATTAACGGCACCCACGCCTTTGGCGATGACACTGACGCTCACTTCGTCACTTTGAATATTTGCCAAAGTTTGTTCAATTGCTTCCAAACTGCCCGATACATCCGCTTTTAAGATGATGTTTAATTGTTTTTTATCGGTTGCCTTCATTGCCGCCAATGGATCGAAACCATCAAGAGATTTACCCATGCCAGCTTTCATAATCTTTTCTTTGTTCTTACGTTCTGATACAACTTGTTTGGTCAATTTTTCATCAACGACATATACGTCAACACCGGCGGTCGGCACTTCGGTAAAACCAATTACCTGTACTGGCGTACCTGGTGTTGCAGTTTTAATGGTACGGCCACGATCATCTTTCATCGCACGTACTTTACCACTGGTTGTTCCCGCCAACAAAGTGTCACCCACTTTCAAAGTACCGTTCTGGACTAAAATTGTTACCACTGCCCCACGGGTCGGATCCATCTTGGCCTCAATAATGGCACCACTGGCTTCCTTATCATAATTAGCGCGATAATTGTTAATATCCGCCAATAACAAAATCATTTCTAATAACTTATCGACACCCTCGCCGGTTACCGCCGAAATTGGCATAATCATGGTATTGCCGCCCCATTCTTCACCAATAATGTTATATTCACTTAATTGAGTACGGACGCGATCCAAATTGAATTCAGGTTTATCACACTTGGTCACAGCCACAATCATGGCTAAGTTTTGATTTTGTATATGGTGAATGGCTTCAACAGTCTGTGGCATTACGCCGTCGTCACCAGCGACAATCAAAATCGCAATATCGGTAATTTTAGCACCACGTGCGCGCATCTTATCAAACGCTGCATGCCCCGGAGTATCCATGAAGGTAATTTTACGGTTACCCGCCACTTCCACCTGGTAAGCACCAATATGTTGAGTAATACCACCACTTTCGCCCGCTGCTACTGAACTGTGACGAATACGATCAAGTAAGGTTGTTTTACCATGGTCGACGTGTCCCATCACGGTTACTACTGGTGGACGCGGTTGTAAGTGTTCGTCGTTTTCGTCAACCTTGTGTAACGCCGTTACCATTTCTTCCGAAGTCTTTTTGTTGCTGCGCTCTAATTTAACACCAAATTCATCGGACACCAACGATGCGGTATCAAAATCAATCACACTATTAATTGTGCACATTTCACCGAGCACCATTAATTGCTTAATAATTTGATTAACCGGCTTACCAATTTTTTCTGACAAAGTCTTAATCGTCAAATCATCACCATCGATCACCACAATATTAGATTTTTCAACTTTGACTTTGGTATCATTTTCTTTACTTTTCTTGGTACGGAAAACGCGTGTCAACATACGTTCTTCAATTTCTTGTTCTTCAATAATGCCACGACGTAACAAGGCGCGACGATCCATCGCACTGCGTTGTTCACCGCCGTTATCGTAATTTTTGCCCT
>JAFZUF010000046.1 GCA_017618475.1 Clostridia bacterium | reverse complement strand
TTCAGGTTCAGACTGAATTTTTTTCTTTTCGATTGTAAAACCGTGTTTCAATATGCTAAATAAACCCATATCATATTATTACGCAAATTTTAATTGTTTGCAATTAGATTTATTGATATACTTGATATATGAATAAAATTAGCATTTTAGGTTGTGGACGCTGGGCATCGTTTCATGCTTGGTACCAGATTGAAAAATTGAAAAACGATGTAACAATGTGGGGGCGTGCTGAAGACGAATTTTTTGTGCAGTTAATGAACACGAAAAAAAATAGTTATATTAAAATGCCACGTGCTTTACGTTATAGCACCGATTTAAAAGCAACCTTGGATTTTGCTGATACAATTATTATTTCGATCAGTGCACAAGCAATGCAAGAATTTTCACAAAAAATTGGAAAATGTAAACCAGAAAATAAAACATTCGTTTTATGTATGAAAGGTATTGATCAAAATACTGGTGAACGTTTAAGTGAAATTTTACGTAAAAATATATCAGACAGTAATCATATCTGTGTTTGGGTTGGTCCGGGGCATATTGAAGAATTAACTGCGGGGCAACCTAATGTGATGATAATTTCCGGGGATGATCAGCAAACCGTTAAGCGTTTGATTAATATGTTTGAAAGCCCATTAATTTCAATTTTAAGTAGTGATGATTTGATTGGCGTTGAAGTTGGGGCGGCGGCCAAGAATGTGATGGGAATTGCGGCAGGCTTTTTGGATGGTTTGGGAAAAACTTCATTAAAAGGTGCATTAATGGCACGTGGTTGTTATGAAGTTTCCTCTTTGATTGAAAAGATGGGCGGAAACAAAATGACTGCTTTTGGCATGAGCCATTTAGGTGATTTTGAGGCTACCTTGTTTAGTAAAAATAGTCATAATCGTCGTTATGGAGAAGAATTTATTCAAGATAAACTTTCTGATAATATTGGCACAGCCGAAGGAATTGGGACAAGTAAGGCATTGTATCAATTGTCCCAAAAATATGGTGTTTTTATGCCAATAACAACCACTATATATAGTATTTTATATCTTAAAGCAGATCGGCATGATGTTTTATACGATTTATTTAAAATTGCTACTCACCGGGAGTTTAATTATGAATAATGAATATTTCTCTTATGAAATTACAGGTAAGTCTTCCGAATGTTTTGCTCGAACAGGAGTTTTTACAACACCACATGGTAAAATTGAAACTCCGATTTTTATGCCGGTTGGCACTCGTGCATCTGTGAAGGGATTAGCGCCAGAAGAAGTCAAAGAGGCAGGAGCACAAATTATTTTAGCCAATACATACCATTGTTTTTTGCGTCCAGGCGCTGATATTGTGGCGCAGGCGGGTGGATTGCATCAATTTATGAATTGGAATCGACCAATTTTAACCGACAGTGGTGGTTTTCAAGTTTTTTCATTGGCAAATCTACGTAAGTTAGATGATGATGGTGTTTCATTCAAAAGTCATATTGATGGTAAAGTTTTTAAATTTACACCGGAAAGCAATATGGAGGTGCAGCATAAACTTGGTGCTGATATCATCATGCAATTAGATATTTGTTCACCTTATGGTGCTAACCGTGAAGATGTAATTGCCGCCGATGAGCGCACCGTGAATTGGCTAAAAAGGTGTTATTTAGCGCATGATAACCCAAAACAAGCATTATTTCCCATTATTCAAGGTAATTTTTATCAAGATTTGCGTTTGAAAAGTTTAGAAAATGCACGTCCGTATATTAAACATGGTGTAGCGGTTGGTGGCTTAGCAATTGGTGAACCATTTACAGTGTTAAAAGAACAGTTGCAAAACTTGGCACCACATTTGCCGACAGATGTTCCTCATTATTTAATGGGGGCAGGAACGCCAGATTATATTTTTGAAGGTGTTGAAAACGGTATTGATATGTTTGACTGTGTTTATCAAACTCGTATGGCACGACATGGTATGGCATTAACTGATGATGGTAATTTGAATTTGCGTAATCAAAAATATCAAACCGATTTTACGCCAATTCAGGCAGATTGTCAGTGTTATGCTTGTCGCAATTACACGAAAGCCTATATTCGTCATTTGATTACCGTTGGGGAAATGTTTGGAGCGCGCTTGTTATCGGTGCATAATATTCATTGGACGTTGCAATTGATGAGTAATATCCGTACTGCCATTCGTGAAGACTGTTTTTTATCGTATAAGAAAGCTTTTTATGGGCGCTTTTACCATGACGATGAGCATAAATAAAACAACGTAGGTGACGATATCGGT
>JAFZUF010000045.1 GCA_017618475.1 Clostridia bacterium | reverse complement strand
GGGTGCTTGGAATTCTTGGTTGGTATTTATTTCTGTTTGCGTATCGAAAAAGATGCTGGTTTTTATGAATGCGCAAAATGTCATCATAAACATATTCCAAGTTTTAAACAAATTTTTTGGTCAATGCATATGGGGCGTACCCGCTATATGCAATGTCCAGAATGTGGTAAAAAAAGCTGGCAGAAAAAAGTTGTAGAATAACGCAAAAAATCCACTCACTTGAGTGGATTTTTTAGTTAAAAATGCAACACATATTTTTTAAAGTTCACGTTCGGGTTCCGGAATCACAGTAGTGTGGGTGGCTTGTGCTTTTTCTTTACTGTTCATTAGTACAAGCATTTGGTTTTGGAATTCTTTAATTGAAGAACTTTGCCGATAAAGATCATTAACGACTTTCATTAAATTTTGACCATTAATTTTTTCTTGATACAAATAATCATAGGCAGGTTCGGTTATCAAAAAAGATTTTAATTCACTGTTTTTGAAAATCGGGTCGACAGCAATTTCAGAAATTAACCAATCTAAACTTGGTGCATTCATGTCGGTATGGTTAGTTTTGGGAAATTGTTCTTTCCAATCTTTAAACCAAGCAAAATGAATAATTTCGTGTAGACTTGTTTCCAAGATACCGGCATCATTATCCAGTGCATTAACGTCAAATTCCTTGCTTTCAATAAAGCGTGGACAGATTGGGTTGAAATTCACATGAGCAACACAATCAAAGTCAAACTTTTCACCAAAGATTGCTTGAAATTGCGAATTAATAAAATCCTTGTGTTTTTCCCATTGTCGTTGGCATGTTTCAACTTTTTTGGCCAGTAAATCTTGGTTATCACGGTACAATTCGCCAAACTTTTGTTTTAATAATAAATTTTTTTCTGTTTCTGTTTTATGAAAATAGTCGGTTAAATTGAAATAGTTTACTAAATACATTGAAAGATCATTCGGTTCATTTAAAAACATTTTAATTGCATCTATTTGCTCATCTAATGTTTTTTCTACATATTTTACAGATATCATTAATTTAACCTCAATCATAATTTTACTACTACTTGTGGTGAAAAACAATAAATTAAACATAGAAAAGTCAAATGAAAATCAAGTTGTTTTTTTATTGACTAAAATTTTATTTATTTACTAAACTAAGAATAGCAAATTGTTTATTACCTTAACTGCAAAGGAGGACATTTAGTGAAAACAAAAGTTAAAACAATATTTTCGGTTTTTATAATTTTATTTGCAACAATAATGCCAATTGCGGTCTTAAATTTTACAAGTGGTAATCGAGTTCAGAAAATCACTTACCAATTAGATGATGAAAATGAATTTTTATCAGTAACGGCCAAAGTGGGTGAAAAAATTTATGCTCCGGAACAACCAACAAAAGATGGTTATGTGTTCGAAGGTTGGCTTTTAGGGGATGAACCATATGTCTTTGATGTTATGCCAGATGAGGATATAGTTTTAACCGCAAAATGGAATAAACTTTATCATATTGATTTTTCTTCAGGTACGGAGGAAAATGTTGCATCAATTGTGGCAACTGCCAACACTGTAATTGAAGAACCACAAATTGAACGGGAAGGTTATTTATTTGAGGGCTGGTTACTTAACAGTGAACCATATGAATTTACCGTAATGCCGGAAGAAAATTTGTTTTTAACCGCAAGTTGGGTAAAATTGTATACTATTACGTTTTCAACGGGAAGTGAAGAATGTAAAATTGCGCCAATCGTCGAAACGGCGGATACGCAAAT
>JAFZUF010000044.1 GCA_017618475.1 Clostridia bacterium | reverse complement strand
TGGCGTACCTAACTTAGTACGCACGGGCAATTCAATTATACCTTCATCATCGGCTTTATAACCTAACTCGGCATAAGAACAACACATACCAAAACTTTCGTAACCGCGAATCTTACTTGGTACAATTTTCATACCGTCAGGCATCACTGTTCCAACAGTCGCAACAGCAACAACGATACCGGCACGCGCATTCGGTGCACCACAAACAATATTTAAAGGTTTTTCGGCACCAACATCAACTGTTAATAGATGCAAATGGTCGCTTTGCGGATGTGCTTCACAAGTCAAAATTTTACCAACAACTACACTTTCCAAACCTTGACCGACCGCAACCACTTCTTCGACTTCACAGGTGATTTGTGTCAATTTATCCGCAATCTGCTTCGCGGTTATTCCTTTCAAATCAACATAATCTTTTAACCAATCTACTGAAATTTTCATCGCTTAATCCCCCGCAAAAATTCTAAATTTCCCGAATTCAATAATCGCACATCATTAATCGCGTATTGCATCATTGCTAAACGCGTTAAACCGAAGCCAAATGCAAAGCCTTGGTATTGACTTGGATCGACACCGGCCATTTGCAAGACATTACCGTGAATCATACCGCAACCACCCAACTCAATCCAACCCGAATGTTTACAAACTGGACAACCCTTACCACCACAGAACGGACAACTGGCATCATATTCAAAGCCTGGTTCCACGAATGGGAAAAATCCCGGGCGCAAACGGACGTTAATTTCCTTACCATAAACTCCCGAAAGTAACGTTTTTAATACGTAAATCAAATTAGCAATCGAAATATCCTTGCCTACCATCATACCTTCACATTGGAAGAACGCAAATTCATGGCTGGCGTCCGTAGCTTCATTACGATAACAACGACCGGGAAAAATCGCCGAAACGACCGGTCCATACTTTTTCAATATTTCGTGTTGCATTGCGGACGTTTGTGTTTTCAACACTTTACCATTTGTCAACCAAAAAGTATCCTGCATATCACGTGCCGGATGGTCAGACGGAATATTTACCGCATCAAAATTTTCAAATTCAGTTACAACTTCATTACCATCAACTACTAAGAAACCCATCGAACGACAAATATCAACAATACGTCGCGTTACCAAGGTAATTGGGTGCAAACTACCCCTTGGTTGATCAATCGCTGGCACTGTAATATCAATCAATGGATCATTTTTTAACTTTTCGTTAACTGCTTTCGCACGTAAAGCGGCTTGTTTTTGAAAAAACTTAACTTCAATCGCACGCTTCAATTCATTTAAGCGCTTTCCTGCTTCTGCACGTTGTTCGGCAATCATGTCTTTCAAGCCTGCCAACATCATGGTTAACTTGCCCGTCTTAGAAAGATAATTTTTATGGAACACAGCCAATTCTTCTTCGTTTTGAACTTGCTCCAACTCCTTTTCAATATCGTCCATATAAATTTTAGTATGCCATATTTTTGAAATATTGTAAATATTTATTCAAACAGGAATTGCGTTTCTTTGTATAGGTATTTCCCACCATTTTTTGAATATTTTCTTGTTTTCCTACCAAAACAACCAAACGTTTAGCCCGCGTCACAGCTGTATAAAGCAAATTACGTGTCATAATCATATACGCACCTGAGACAACTGGAATCACTACTGCATCAAATTCACAACCTTGACTTTTGTGTACCGTAATCGCATAAGACAAAGTCAGTGCCGCCAACTCCGAACGCGGATAAACTGTCACACGCCCATCTTCTAATTCAACGGTAATTTCACCACTTAATTTATTAATCGTAACAATTTTACCGATGTCGCCATTAAAGATACCCTTACCTTCTTCGTGATTTTTTACCCACTCTTGCTTGTAATTATTAACCGTGTGCATTACCCGATCGCCTACGCGAAAAATTGTTTCACCGTATAACAACTCATCTTTATTATCCGCCGGCGGATTAATAATCGCTTGCAAACATTGGTTTAAATTAATTACTCCAGCAACACCCAATTTCATCGGCGCCAAAACCTGCACTTTACTACTATCAACCCCAAGATATTGTGGTAATCGTAATGAACATAACCCCAATATTTCATTTTTAATCATCTCCGGCGTTTCCGCATTACAATAAAAGAAATCCGAACTTTGGTTATCCAACAAGGGCATCTCCCCGTGATTAATCCGGTGCGCATTAATTGCAATTGTTGCCTTTTCACCCGTACGATAGATTTGCGTTAACCGAATTGTCGGAACAACACCGGATTCGATAATATCCGCCAAAACATTTCCCGCCCCAACCGATGGTAATTGGTCACTGTCACCAATAAAAACGACTTTCGTACCCGCCAAAACTTTTCGTAATAAAGACGCCGTTAATAAGCAATCACACATGGAAACTTCGTCCACAATGACCATATCTTGCGTAATAAAACTGTCATGTGGATCGTGCGAAAACTTTTCCAAACAACGATGAATCGTCATCGCACTTTGTCCGGTTGTTTCTTCAATGCGCTTGGCCGCGCGTCCGGTCGGCGCCAGCATTTGGGTACTCCACTCATTAGCGCGGTTGATATACAGAATCGCTTTAATAATCGTGGTTTTTCCCGTCCCTGGTCCGCCGGTAATTACCGTGACACCACCGGTCACCGCTTGGCGAATTGCTGCTTTTTGTGTTTCGTGAAAAGTTATCCCTTGTAATTTTTCATAATGTTCAATTAAATCGTCAATTTTACCGGGTTGTTTAGATTCTTGCATTAATAGTAACAGCTTTTGCGCGATGGCTTTTTCCGCATTAAAGAAACGGATCAGCTGTAACCCCTGCACCCCGTCAACATCAACAGAAACAACCACACGATCAATGCATAATTCGTTGACAATCGTGTTGAATGTTGGGGTTAAATCTTCCATTTTAATGCGCAGTAAACGACAGACTTTATTAATCAAATCGGGCAAGGTTACATACGTGTGACCGTCGGTTTCCGCACTGACTTTCAAAATATGCACTACCCCCGCCCGAACACGGAAAGTGCCGTTATAACTGACCCCCAATTTTTTCGCCATATTGTCCGCAGTTGTAAACCCCACGCCGTCAATCGTTTCGATTAAAACGTAAGGATTTTTCGCGACCGTGGCAATGGTGTCCTTGCCGTATTGTTGGTATATTTTCAGCGATAAATTCAAACTGATTTCGAAACGATATAACCACATCATCACCGACTGCATTTCACGTACAGCCATGTAATTTTCGGCGATACTTTGGGCTTTGGCGGCGGAAATGCCTTTAACTTGGGTTAACTCTTTAGGTCGGGTTTCAATCACCGCGATTGTTTCCATGCCGAATTTCTTGACAATTTTACGCGCAGTCGCCGGCCCTACTCCGGGTAACAAGCCACCGCCCAAGAACGCCAAGATTTTATCTTCACTGTCCGGTGGCATCAAAGTCATTTCTGTGAACGCAAATTGTTTACCGTGCTTGGCGTTATTCACAAATTCGCCGACAAACTTATATTCCGCCCCGACCGAAACCATGGGTGCTACCCCGACCGCGGTTAAATTGTTATCCAAACGTAATACGCGATAACCCGTTTCTTCGTTAGCAAAGACGATTGACGACACAGTTCCTTGAATTATCATTTTCAAATCTATTATAACGTTCATAAAAAAAATTGGCAATGAATAGATATAAGAAGTGTTGACATTTTTAAAAAAAATCACTATAATTTAAGTATGGGAAAATTAGCAATTTTAAAAAAAGATAATTTTACCAAGGGCATCAAAGTTGATTTAAAAGACTTAAGGAAATTAATTGGAGCCGGATTGATGGCGGTGACTTTAATGGGTTGCCAACAACTGACCGGTAACACAATTGACAATCCGACCCAACAATCGGGTTCACAAGTTGTTACCCCATCCCAACCAACGCAACCGACGACACCGACCGAACCGACCCAACCAACGGAACCGAACGAAGCGGAATTGTACGGTGGCGAAATTCATGCCGAAAATTTTAACGGAATTTCCATTTTAAGACCGACGGGCGAAAACACCGTATTTACCCGCGATAATTGCATTGATGCCGCCGCCTATTATTACAAAGAAACCGGCAAATATATGAAAGGTTTGGCGAACGATTTTGATAAATCATTGAAAGGTAATACCAAAAACTATTTTGCCAATTTAAATAATGTTGTAAAAAATAGTGAAAATTTTTATCTTAGCAAAAATGATCCTAGCAATAAAATAATTGGTCATGCTATCAATTGTATTGATAATGTGGCACAACCGTATGCCAAGGACATGGTTAAGTACTTGAATAATGTTCATAAAGGTTGTACACTTGAAACGTGTTTTGAGTATATTAGTAACGAAGCATTTAAAAGCGGTTTGGGCACCTATGCCCAACATCAAAGTGAGGCAATGAATAATTATGAAACGAAAAAGAAAAAAATTATTGCTGCAATGGGTTATAATGAGGATTTTAACAATTTAGACGTATCCCAATACGGTACCCACGCTTTCACCAAGGCGGTTGCCGACATTTATAACAACCTACTTGACAAGATTGCGGAAAACATGAATAATGATCCCACCATGAATAATAACGAAGGAGTCAACGTGAAAGGTGCGGATTTGCAAAAGCTAAATAACTTAATCTTAATCAATTATGCGGTCAAAGGTATGTGTCAAACAAATGAATTTTTGCTAGAAAATGCTGGCATATGTTTGGGGATTATTCCGGCAATGGATAAAGCAATCACAGCAGCAGAATATGCAGAACAAAACCAAGAACAAACCATGGGAATGTAAAAAAAATGCAAAAAAAGGCGGTAACCACCGCCTTTTTTATGCCGCAGTTTTGTTTTTCCAACCAAAGGCCTTGGTACCACCCTTGCCGTCAACATCATATCCTGCTATGGCATCTTTAATCGGAGAGATTGTGCCATCATAGGTGTTCCAAAAATTCGAAGAATTCCACGGATGAATAACTTCATGTGTACCATCAAATATACCACCAGGATATTCGGAATAATCACTAATCCAATTATAATTACCGTTCCTTGCCCAATATTTCATAAAATTATTGTAACCTTCGCTTTTACCATACCTGGATTTAATCAGCTTACAAGCTTCTTCGAAAACATCAAACGGTACGTAAAGTTGGACGTATTGTTTGTCGGCATCCGGATAAGATTTTGAATCATTTAAAACACTTAAATTCACTCTGTCTGTTAGCGTGGGAGTTGTAGTTCCATGTTCGTTAGTTCTATCAATATATGCGATAAATTGTTGTTTATTAGAATCTTCAAAATCTCCGCTATATTTATAACAACATTTCCTTTCATTACTTACATTGCCATGAAAATACACACCT
>JAFZUF010000043.1 GCA_017618475.1 Clostridia bacterium | reverse complement strand
CTTGAAATTTGGGTTGCACATAACCTGCCGCCGTTAAAATTTGTCGAGTCGCAATTTTACTTTGTTGTAACCAAGCTGACGCCGAGCTGCAACTTGTAATGGGAATTTGATGAAATTCTAGCATTGCCGCCAAAGTGCCATTTTCACCCACACCACCATGACAACAATTAATCACACACGCCAATTTTTGCCACGCACGAAAAGGTTTTGCCTTGGCCGCTTTACCCGAAATATAATCATCTATTTTACGGCTGCCAACAACTGCACGGTTATCGTGCGTCAAATATATCAAAATATATTGATATGCTTCGGTCACATGTTTTGCCAAATGTAATCCCGTCAAGATTGAAATATCGTGTTCCGTACTGTTACCACCGTAAACAATGCCAATTTTTAACATAAATAAATATATGCCAAATCAAAAAATTTTGTCGCCAAAACCTTGGTTATTTTTTGACCAAATTGACGGACAGTGTTACACTGAAAACATGAATCAAAAAGAAAATAATAACCAAGGTTTTGAAACCATTTCTGGCAACGAAGCCACTGCCCGTACCGCTTACATGTTAACCGAGGCGGCTTCGATTTATCCCATTACCCCCAGTTCGGACATGGCAGAATATTGCGACCAATGGTCGACTAAAGGCAAAACCAACATTTTAGGTAACGTACCATCGGTGATTGAAATGCAAAGCGAAGCTGGTGCGGCGGGAACCTTGCATGGTTTACTTTTGGGTGGAACTCTGGGTACCACTTTCACCGCCAGTCAAGGTTTGCTTTTAATGATACCAAATTTGTATAAAATGGTGGGTGAATTACTGCCGGCGGTTGTTCATGTTGCCGCCCGTACAGTTGCCACCCATGCCCTATCAATCTTTGGTGACCACAGTGACGTTTATGCTTGTCGTGGTACCGGTATCGCGATGTTAGTATCAAACTCCGTCCAAGAAAATGCGGACTTATCCTTAATTACGCATTTGTCAGCGATTGAAGCAAGTTATCCTTTCATGCACTTTTTTGACGGTTTCCGAACTAGTCACGAATTTAATAAAATCCAAGTTCCCGCCGTTACGGTCGCCGAAAAACTTTTAAACCAAGACGCTTTAGTCAAATTCCGCAACCGCTCCATGAATCCCGACCACCCGAAAATGTATGGTACTGCGGAAAATTCGGATACATACTTCCAACACCGCGAAGCTGCTAATCCGTACATTAATGCTATTCCAAACATCGTCGAAAAATATATGGAACAGTTCAGCAAGCTTACCGGCCGTCAATACCACTTATTTGATTACGTTGGTGTCCCAAATGCCGAGCACGTGCTTATTGCCATGGGTTCAGCTTGTGAAACAATTGCGGATACATTACCTAAGTTAAATGGTAAATTAGGCTTAATTAAAGTTCACTTGTACCGTCCTTTCTCCGCTGAACATTTATTAAATGTATTACCGAAAACAGCAAAGACGATCACTGTACTTGACCGCACTAAGGAAAATGGCGCCGTCGGTGACCCACTTTATTTGGACGTAGCCGCCGTAGTACGCGATAAAACAATTTTGGCGGGTCGCTATGGTTTATCCAGTAAAGAATTTACTCCCGACATGGTGGCGGCAATTTACGAAAATGCGTCCTCAAATCAACCCAAAAATCATTTCACCGTAGGTATTAATGATGACGTAACCCATACGTCTTTAACCGTTACCCCGCGTCCCGACTTACACCCACAAGGCGGTTGCCGTTTTTACGGACTCGGTAGTGACGGTACGGTCGGCGCTAATAAAAACAGTTGTGCGATTATCGGCGATAATACGGACTTATACAGTCAAGCATACTTTGTTTATGACAGCAAAAAAAGTGGCGGCACGACCATTTCACATTTACGTTTTGATCAACATCCAATTCATGCGCCGTACTTGGTCACCCACCCGGATTTTGTGGCTTGCCACAACCAAACATTCTTAACAAAATTTGATATGCTTTCCGGTATTAAAGACGGCGGAACATTTTTATTAAATACCACTTACCCTACCGAACAAATTGACAACATTCTACCAAACGCCGTTAAACGCACTCTACGTGATAAACACATTAATTTCTACATTATCAATGCGTACCAAATTGCAAAAGAATTAGGTCTGGGTGTACGCATTAACACCATTATGCAAACAGCATTTTTCAAACTGGTTAATTTGATTGATTACCAAAAAATTAAGGCGCTTTTGAAAGCCGCCATTGAAAAAAGTTACGGCAAAAAAGGTCCTACCGTAGTAGAAATGAATAACCGCGCGGTCGACAGTGCCGACACTTCTTTACAAAAAATTGACGTAGCAAAATTAACTGTCAAAGACGAAAATATTCAAACAAAAAAATTAACCATGATTGAAACCATCAACAGTTTACAAGGCGATACTTTACCGGTTTCTGCTTTTACTCCAGATGGCAGCGCCCCCACGGCAACCACGCAATACGAAAAACGTGATATCGCAACCAGCCTGCCACATTGGATTCCGGAAAATTGCATTCAATGTAACCGTTGCGCAATGGTTTGCCCACACGCCACAATTCGTCCAGTATTAACTAACCAGCCGGCACCGGATGGCTTCACCACTATAAAAGCATTGGGAGTACCGGGATATGAAAGTTATCAATACCGCATGCAAATTTCACCACATGATTGTACCGGTTGCGGCTCGTGTGCTAAAGTTTGTCCCGCTAAAAACAAAGCTTTGGTCATGGAATCATTCGACCAAGTTCACGAAGATGCAAATTATCAATATTCCTTAACCTTGCCCGAAACACCAATGGCACCCAATAATGTTAAATTAGCACAATTTAACCGTCCGTTATTTGAATTTTCGGGTGCTTGTGCCGGTTGTGGTGAAACACCTTACATTAAGTTATTAACCCAATTATATGGCGATAAATTGGTCATCGCCAACGCAACCGGTTGCTCGTCAATTTACGGCGGCAGTTCGCCTTCCTGCCCTTACGCCAAAAACAAAGAAGGACACGGACCAGCATGGGCAAACAGTTTGTTTGAAGATAACGCCGAATTTGGTTTCGGTTTACGTAAAGCGCTTAATCTCCGTGGTGAAATGGATAAAGTCGTTTGGATTATTGGAGGCGACGGTTGGGCT
>JAFZUF010000042.1 GCA_017618475.1 Clostridia bacterium | reverse complement strand
CGCTGAAACGAGTTGGTCCATTGAAAACCACGGTTGCGCGGTTTTGGGTCATGTTGGCTAAGCCGTTACGACCCGCCATGCCGCGCCATAAGAAGAACAGTACGCCTAAGAACATTAAAATGTAAATTACCGGAATCACCCATTCGGTCCAACTGCTGGGGACTGCGCTTTCTTCAAAAGTAATGTTGGTGGCGGCAATCATTGCGCGTATGTGATTAGTGCTGTCATAAACAGTGGCTGTGGCATAGGTTTTAATATAATTTTTGTCGTTGTCAATTTGCGTGCGCTTGGCTAAATCTAAACTATTGTATGTTTCGTTGTACAGTACATAATAGGTGGTGCCAACTTTATACACTCCATATATTTTACTTTCATATACCTGTTGGTAGTTACCATCGACAAGTTTAACGCCGGCGGCGGATTCGAATTCGTCTTGACTGATTGTATCCAACTTAGTGGTCGGAGTGGTCAAGTTAATTAACAAAAAGATGACGATTAGTCCAATGACTAACCACCACCAATTAAATTTCTTTTTTTTAGGTTGTTGGTTGTTCATAAATATTAGGATATACTATTTATAGACAAATGACAATGATAAATATTAAGGAAAAGTTAAAAACCTTGCCGAAAAAACCCGGTGTTTACGTCATGAAGGATTGTGGCGGAAACATTATTTATATTGGTAAAGCCAAAAATTTGAAGAACAGGGTGTCTTCATATTTTATTGGTGCACATGATGCCAAAGTAACCGCAATGGTGGCACACATTGCTGATTTAGAATGGTTTATCGTCAACACCGAAAATGATGCACTGTTTTTGGAGGCCAACTTAATTCATAAACACCAACCGAAATATAATATTTTATTAAAAGATGATAAAAAGTTTCCCTATATTCAAATAACACCCGATGGTAAAATTCAAGTGGTGCGTACTAACCGCGGGGAAGGTCAAATTTATGGCCCCTATTTCAATGGTATTTATGTGAAATATTTGATGGACATTATTCGCAGTATCTATCACGACGACCCAGTGCAGGCGGCCGAATTTTTGGCGGGTAAACGCTATGACGAAGTGGTGGACGTGATGACCAACCGCATGCAGCAAGCCAGCGCGATGCAACAATTTGAATTGGCGATTGCTTATCGTAACGTGTTGCAAATGGTCAATCGTTTAAGGACACGTGCGCGGGTGCAAACCACCGCCGAAGATGCGAATGCGTTCACGTTGGGGGCGTGTCGGGAATTGGGCGAAGTGTTAGGGTTAAAGAAAACGCCGCGCCGGATTGAGTGTTACGATATTTCCCATACGGCGGGCGAATATGTGGTGTCGTCCATGGTGGTCTTTATTGATGGTGCTGCGGACAAAAGTCAATATCGTCGCTTCCGTATTAAACATGGTTTGGGTAATAATGACTTTTTGTCGATGCAAGAAACTTTGACACGACGTTTGAAACACCACGAATGGACTTATCCAGACGTGATTGTAATAGACGGGGGTAAGGGACAATTAGGAGCGGTACCGAAGGTGGACGGTATCACTTATATTTCGTTGGCAAAACGATTTGAGTTGGTGTTTACCACCACACAAGATGAACCGTTTGTTTTATCACATCACAGTTACGCTTTACGTTTATTGCAACGTATTCGTGATGAAGCCCACCGGTTTGCGATTACTTATCATAAATCTTTGCGCGATAAAATTCGGCTATAATGACGGTCGTGGTATAAAAAATATAAAATGGCGCAATCTATGACCGGGGGAGAAAAAAAATGAAAAAAGTAATGAAAGTTGTGGATGTAATTGCGTTTGTGATTCTGTTAATTGGGGGAATGAACTATTTAATTGCGGGTTTATTCGGTGTTGATTTAATGGTCTTAATGTTTGGTACCCAAATCAGCGTTATTGGGCGCATTGTTTATGCGTTAATTGGGTTGTCGGCGCTGTTGTTGGTAGTGACAGTTATTGCGCGCACGGTGATGAAAAACAAAACCGCCAAAGCAGCGTAAAAATAAAATCATTTGTTTGTCAAAAAATCATCTGGAGAAAGCCTTGCCAAGTGCGGGCTTTTTTGCTATATCTTAATTACCGTTTTTGCGTCGTTAGCTCAACTGGATAGAGTATTTGGCTTCGAACCAAACGGTTGGGGGTTCGACTCCCTCACGACGCACCAAAATAACGAATAATGTACTAATTGTGAAAACAATGCATTTGTGATATGATACATTATGTTTAATGACGTACAAAGGTTGAAACTTCGGGAAGCGGAAGAGCAGGTCGCACGATTAAAAGAACAAGAAAGTGCGATGTATGATGAAGTGCGAACTTTGAAAGATAAGTTGTGGGATTTGGAAAATCAAGAACGCCGTGGACTTGGTGCTTATCACGGCAAAAAACAATTTTCGGCATTTGAACGTTTGGTTACCAATCGTAAGGCCTATCGTGAATATCAAGCTAAGTTAGCCGAATTAAAAACATTACCCACTAGAATCGCAAAGTTGAAAAGTGAAATTGCGATTGCCGAAATGCAGACCAGTGAACAGATTGCCCAAAGTGGAATTTTACAATCGATTGAACAAGCACAAAGTCAAGGGTGGGCGGTAGAACGTGCGCAAACTTTGGCGGAACTTGGCATGACACCGGTGGAAGCAATTCAATTGTTGGAAGATAATGAAATTACGCCGGTGTTAGACGAAAGTGATAATCATGTTTTTGAACGCCCACGTGAATATTTGACCAAAGGCAAAGCCGCGTTGTGTGCGGTGCATAAAATGGATATTATGCCAACGGGTAATAAGTTGGAAACATTAAGCGAAGCCCAGGTGGAAGAAACGGCAAAGATTGTTTTGGACGGTCAAGAATATGAATATAAATACGCCTATGACCGAAACACGATGCATGTATCCATGAATGACGAAGTATCTTCGCATAATTGGGGTAATTGGGACAAGTGCCATTATACAATTTTGCAACCGTTTAATGAAATTGCGAACGAACGCATTGGTTCCATGGAACCAAATGATACCTATACACGCGGTGGTATCGATTTAACTACAAATGCTTGGATTTTATGTCCCGCCGATGAAGTGGAAACTGTTAAAGAATTAAACCCGCAGGTACATGTTTTGGGATATAAAGGTGAAAACTCTAAAGGCTTGGCGGCTCCGTTTTTGTCGCAATTGGGTTATCGTGCGGAAAATGTTGGCATGTGGGGTTGGAGCGATGATGAAAGTGCAAAACAATTTTATGAATTAGCAAAACAAGAAAAATTAAACATTGTGCAACACACCAATTCAACCGATTTTGAAGATGAAGAATTTCAAATTGGCATCAATAAGGCAATCGCAATTATGAAAATGATGGTTGAAAAAAACTTAGTAAAATCGTTTGCTGATTTCGAACGTTTGCGACCGCAATTGAAAGATGTTGGTTGGAATGATTATGTGGTAAAATTATTTTACAGTACTGGAGTACATGAACCGTCCTTAATCAGTGACAGCGCGGTAATTGCTAACCATCGCCAAATTGATGTTTTTGCCAGAAAAATGCAATTGGCGGGTATGCCATTAACCGGTGTCCAAGCGTTGGCATTAGAAGAAAAAGCGGGGCTGATGGACGAAGAAAATACGCGTGAAGGATTGACCAGTGCGATTTATTATGATCCCGAATACGGCTCTCCGGCACAACAAAAATTTAGTCCAGTTGACTTTGCTACCAAAATCATGATTGACAGTGCGGTGCGCTCGCGCACGATGGAAACCGAATGCGCGTTGTAAGTTAAACTTTACAAACGTAATTTAGTTTGTTATAATGACCGCTATTATGGATGAAGGTTCACGGCGGTTGAAACTTGGAAAATTAAAGGAAGAGCTTAATCAATTGTACCATCAGTATGCTGCAATGCACAGCGAACGTAACGATTTGAATAGTAAATTAGGATTGGTAATGTATCAGAAAAAGATTGCGAAACAATCTCAAAAGAGAAAATATTCATTTTTGGAACGTGTGTTTACTAAACGCAAAGCTTATCGTGCCGATCAGACGATTTTACGTTCATTGGATAGTATTGAAAGGGAATATATTATTTTAAAAAAACGGGTTATCGAGGCTGAGGAACGTGTATTTGATAAAGTAAAAGCCAGTGGTATTGAAGAAAAAATTGAAAAATTGGAAAATGAAATAAAAACATTGGAAAAAGAAGTTCAAAATGAAGGTTCCAATGAATGTACCCAAGGTAAACGTTTGACTACCTTTAAGGTTGATAATTTTGTGCGTGGTAAGATTGGCAATGACCAAGAAACCGGCACGATATGTGGTCAATAAATTATTTAGTTAATGAGATATTTTTTTATAAAAATCAAATTGATATTGCTAAAAGTATGTAAAAGTGTTATCATAAAGTATGAGAAATTTGACATTATCAAATGGTGTAAAAAAATATTTTGTGCACGCTTTAAAGAGTTTGGGTTTGCGTAATAATGAAACGCAACCGGAATTGAGTGAAGCAGAAATCGAAAGGTTGCTGGTTGATCCTAACACTGATAGTACCCAAATTTTATCATATATCAAAGAAGCGTTACTTGCTCAGTTAGAGAATGACCGCCATGGTGATCAGTACTTACGAAGAAACACGGCATTTGATCGTAAAGCCGCGGAAAGTTTGCTTGAACAAGTTAATGTTAATGGTTTGTCCATGGATGCGACACAACGTCGTGAGTATCTTCAATCAATTACCAATAATGTGCAAAATGGTAGTACCATTGAAATGCTGATTTTAACGCTTAGTTTGGGACTTAATGATCAGGATTTAAATGATTTTGAAAAAGATGAGGCATTGGCACTTTGGGACGATATTCGTTATGCCGATTTTAAATCATGGTTGGGAAATCAATATCGTGCTGACGAATTTAACGATTGGTTGTTGCAAGAGCGTAGTGGTCAAGGTGATCCGCAAAGTTCTTATTCGTGCTTGTTACAAAAATATCGTATTAAAAATGTTGAAAAAAATTTAGAGGATTGTACAAAACGTGTTTTTGGTTCAAGTGTGGATGTTCAATCATTTTTGAATACAAAAATTCCTACAAGCCATAATGATTTGGCAACATGGATGGATCCGAATATATCAAAAGATGATGCTGAAATTATGTGGCAAAAAATAAAAGCTAACGAAAGTTTATTTCAATCCAGTATTAAATTTTGTGAACAAAGATGTAAAGTGGATGGAAAAAACCCAAAAACTGAATTTTCGATTAAAGATGTTTTAGCCGCTGCGGGAAATTCTAACGAGCAATTAATTACATTTTTGCAAACCCGCTCCAAAGATCAAAAAATTCAACAAAAAAATGATCCTAAAAATTCTGGCATGACCAAGGAAAATAAAATTGGTAATGTAATGGGAAAAACTGGTCGTAAATTTGTAGAAAAGATCAATGATGGAATCGGAGCTTCTGTCGAATTTGATAAAGAATTAGGCATGAAAAAAGGTAAAAAGGGGCCATGGCGTGGTTTACAACCATTACTTGAACAAATTTCTACATTTTTTAAAGAAGTACTTTATAAGTATATGCCAATTATTGGTTTTGTACAGGGAATGATGGAGTCATTGGGATATGCCTGTTTTGATCCGAAAGAAGCCGATACTATCCGCAATGAAGAAGATTTAACACAAGCTTGGCAAACCGAATATAAGCCAATCCCTAATGCTTGCAAGGATGTCAATGGTGAATTAAACGCAGCAGGTGAATTTGTTAACAAACTTAAAGCGCGCTTGTTGGCAGATAAAATGCAGCTTATTGAAAACACGCTTAACTTGGATGATTGCAATCTTAGTGCGCAACAACATTTGCAAACAAAACAATTGAACGAATATTTGGATAAACGTATTACAACGGCGGGAGAGATTTTAAAAGAACAAGAAGAAAAGGTCTTTAATAATCCAAATTCTGCGATATTAAATAACGTTAACTATTATGCGACATTGGAAAGTCAAGTTTTAGATGAACAGAATAATAAGGGTAACAAGGTAGTAGAGGATTTCTTACAGAATAGCAAGGATAAAACCGCTAATGATGCGATGGCTACCGCTTTACAAACTTTCCATCGTGTAGCTAACAGTAGTAGTACGCCTAACCAATTGAATGCCAAACGTATGATGGCAGCAGAAATGTTTAATTTAGTTGGAAAGGTTGAAGATTCTGAAATTAACAATCAAGATTTGGATGAAATGACAGTACGTTTCTTGGGTTCTCAAGAGTATAGCCGCATATCTTCTGATTTGTGTAAACTTTCTCCACAAGGAAAGTCAAAGGTCAACAATACGCCTAATGCTCAGTTAGATAGTAAAGATTATGCGGTATCGGTGGAACACGTAACAATGGACATTGATAATTGGGTACGTAATGATTTAATACAAAATGCTAAGTATAATGAACATAATCAACATATGACTAATCATTACCGTAATCAATTTGTTCAAGAAGCATGTATGGAAAGGTAAGCGTAAGAATATAAAAAATTTCATTGTAAAGATGATTGTTTTTGGTTTATAATATTAAATGACTATGACGATGCGTAAAATTTTGGCAAGGTTAACAACAATTGTATTAATTATGATCGTGGCAATCAGTTTTTCGGCATGTTCTTTATTTGCAACCGATAAAGATAAAAAATACAGTGCCAATAAAATGGTGGTAACGGCTGCCAATGATGAAATTTCAATTTCACGACAAGAGTTATATTATGGTTACTTAGAGTGGGGCTATCAGTACGTTAATTATTATTCTTCGACTGAAGATTTATTGGAATATATTGCAACGGCTTTGTTAAATAACAAAATCTTGGAAAGTAAATCACTGGAAAAATTTGGTGAATTGCGCGAATCTGAAAAAGCTTTAGCCCTGCAAAAAGCGTATAAATCATTGGATTCTTCATTGCGTTCATATATTTATGAAGCTTTGAACTTGGATGATAATGCTGATCAAGATGAAACCGATGACGATACTGAAGTCGATCAACCTTATAGCCCAAGTATTTTTGTGAGTTACGAAAACGATGAACGTGTTTTTACCATGGATTTAACCAGTTATCAGGATGAAGAGGGAACCGGCACTTTGGTATTATCTGATTATCAATACTATATTCCGGCGGTGCCTGGTGTCGCATCCCAAAAGAATGTGAAACAAGCTATTTCTAAAATTGTCCGTAATTTACAATCACTGGAAAATGGTTTTACTGGTTTAAAAACACCAGAGCGTGATTATTTACAACCGGGAAACGAATATTTTAAATATTTATCTAAAGCTGAACGTGCTGTATTGAACCGTGAAATTGACCGCATTGTTAAGGCAAACCAAGCTTCAATTGCGGTTGAACGTCTTACTACAGCTTATAATTTAGATTTTATCACTTTGTCCGATGATGATGCTAAAGTTGCTTGGGATGCATATTTAACACGTAGTCAAGACTTTGAAACATGGTGCGATATGATTAATGGGGTTAATCGTCAACATTTAACCATTTTGCCAGCTTACTTTGGTCGTGGTCGTGAGATTGCCAGTAATATTGCCGAAAAAACTATTCAATATTACATTAAGAAAACCGCTAATGCGATTGATAAACAGAAGAGTTTCCCTGACAGTGATTTGGAATCAAGTGTAATGTCTTCTGGTTTGGCAGATGTTTATTATTTACCAAGTGATGTTGCTAATAATTTGTTTAATGTCAGCCATATCTTAATTGGTTTTACCGAAGAGCAAAAAACCGAGTACACCAATATTCAAAATAAAGTTAAAAATAATCCATCTTATAACGCACAAAATGATTTAAATGAATTGTATGCGAAAACGATGAGTAATAGTGTTTCCGCTGATGATGTTTTGATTGAGGTGCAAACTGCTTTAAATAAAACGGATAATTTACAAGCAAAATACAAGATTTTTCGTGAATATATTAACAAGTATAATTCTGATCCGGGTATGCAAAATTTGGAACAATTAAATTCCAGTTCTAAACCGCAATATGAATACTTGATGACGACCACGAAAGGTAATAATACGATGGTGGAAGCCTTTACTAATGCAAGTTTGGAATTGTTTGAGGCAGGTGAAAAGGGCGCGATTTCGGGTTTGGTATGGACAGAATTCGGTGCGCACATTATTATGTATACCCGTGATGTTAGCGAATTTATTTATACTGGTGCTGCAGGTATGGAAAGTAGTAGCATTAGTTTATTAGAACAAAATTATGGTGACACGTTATTTGCGACCTTAACTTCGTATGGTACACGTACCTTGTTTCATACTTTGGTCGATGCTTATTTCAAACGTGAAAACAACAATTATCGTTCTAATATTTTGAAAGACTACAAGAACGAACATCAAATTACCGTGGTGACCAGCGAATTTAAAAATTTCCTTTAATGGTTAATTTTTTACATTTTTTCAACGGTATCAATCGCTAAAGTATGTAATCCGATTTTTAATGCTGTTTTTGTGAGTTGTGCAATTGATAAACATAACTCTTTTTTCACTAAGTCAGTTTCATGAATAATATTTTGTTCGGTATAGAAAGTTGTAAAACTGTTCGCCAAATTGTAAATGGCATCGGCTAAGGCATTTAATGATAAGGTATTAACCACGACATTATAAGCTTCAGTTAATTTTACCACGTCCATAATGACCTTACGAATTGCGGGTGTCATGTACTTAGATAAGTTATTAAAGTTACATTGAAATTTGCCGGCTTTAGCAAAAATAGCATTAATACGTACGATGGTATATAAAATGTATGGGCCAGTTTTACCTTCAAAGGAAATACATTTTTGTAAATCGAAAATGTAATCTTTGTGAACTTGGTTTATTAAGTCGGCAAATTTAATTGCGGCAAGTCCAACCGCAAATTCAGTAGTGGCTCCGGCTACGGTATCCAAAATATCTTCCAACTTAATCGTGCCACCATCACGGGTTTTGAATGGTTTGCCATCCTTGCCATTAATGGTACCATAACCAATATGGGTCAAAGTAGTGGTTGGTGGAACTAAGTCGGCCATGCGGGCGACACGGAAAATCTGTTCAAAGTGTAATGCTTGGCGGGCATCGGTTAAATAAATAAATTGGTCAGGGTGGTATTCTTGCATGCGGGTGTAAATCGCTGAAATATCGGAAGTCGCATACAAGTCGCCGCCATTTTGCTTTTTAATAATGACCGGTGGCATGGGTTTTTGATCATCGGGCTGTGCAACGTTGACAATCAAGGCACCTTGCGATTTTTCCAACATTTTTTTGTCTTGTAAAATCTCAATTACTTTTTTAACGTTAGGTTGATAAGTGCTTTCGCCGTCATAAAGGTCAAAAGTGCAGTTTAATTTTTGGTAGTTTTTTTGTACTTGGGTTACCGACAATTTACGTAACACCTGACACATCTCATAATAAGGTTCTTCAAAATTTTGCAGTTTGGCAGTAATGGTAGCGGCGCGTTCGTAAAATTTGGGGTCGACGTTTTTGCGTTTAGATGCTGCGGGATAAATTTCACCGAGCATGGACAACGTTACGTCGTGGACGTCAATTCCTTGTTCAATGATTGAGGCAATTACCAAACCCATTTGTAAACCCCAATCGCCTAAGTAAGCGCCGGCAATGGTACGGTGTCCAAAGGCTTGGAATGTACGTTTCAAGGCTTCGCCAATAATGGGGGAGCGTAAGTGGCCAATATGTAATTCCTTAGCAATGTTGGCGCCACCGTAATCAAAAAATATTGTTCGTGGCGTTTGTTGCGGTAAGGGTAGTACATGTTTTTCGGTTACAAATTCCGCAAGGGTTTTCAGTTGTTCGTCGGTAATGGTAAAGTTAATAAAACCGCCCACGGATGTAGCAGTGGCAAGGTCGCTTGCTCGTTGGTTCCATTGTTCCGCGATGTGACCGGCAATGACCGCCGGGTTTTGGTGTTGTTGCTTGGCTAAGCTGAACGCCGTATTGCATTGGAAGTCCGCTTTTTCGCTGATTGATAAAGTTGCGGTCGGCTCGATTTGTTGTAAATGTTGCTCTAACAGTTGTTTGATATTCATCGTCATATTATACCTCTTATTAGTCTGCGTAGCCACCAAAAGTTATTGTTTTGTTTTTATAAATTAAATTGTAATCACTATATTCGTTTTCGTCGATTAAAGTATAGGTATTTTTGTCAAAAGTTAAGGTAAAATCATAAACGTAAGTACCATCATGATTTTCGTTGTAATTTTGGCAATAATCGTCGTGAAAATGAATTGAATACTCACCATTGCTTTTGATAATGTCATAAGTGCCATTGTAATCAGATTTAGCGCTTTGAGGGTCTGCATATTTAATAAATTTACCGTTTTCAATTTCGCCTTTGAAAGCACAATATTTTCCTTGCTTTATGTTTTCGTTATACTCCGTAAAATAAAAAGCAATTATTCTATTTTTACTACCGTATGTAAAGTACCAATAAGTGTTGGCGGGGTTTTGCATTAAAGCGTCGGGGTCGACGTAATCGGGGTCAACATAATCTGGGTCGGCGATACCACATCTTGTGCAGTGGTGAGTTTCGTCGTCAAATTCATGTCCTAATGCTAAAGTTTCAGAATCCGTATAAGTTCCCCCGCAACGGGTACAGGTATGGGTGGTGTAACCGGCTTCGGTACAAGTCGGGTCGGTAACTACGTGTTCGTAATCATGTCCCAAGGCTTTGGTTTCGGTATCTATGTAAGAATGTCCGCAACGAGTACAAGCGTGGGTTGTGTAACCGCCTGCGGTACAAGTTGGTTCGGTAACATAGTGTGTATAACTGTGTCCGGTTGCTTCAATGGTTTGTATTTCAATAATTTCGCCACATTCGGTGCAATATAAAACTTTAGTCCCGTCTTTTTCGCAGGTTGCATCTGCTGTTACCGTCCAAGTTTCACTTGGTGTGTGTTGGTGCGGTGCTTTCGGCTCTTGGGGATCTTCCGGTTCGCCAGGTTCACCTTCGTTGGAATTGTCGCCAACTTGATTATTGTTATCATCGTTATTTTCGTCATGTGGCGTAGGGGTTTCGTTACCAATACCATCATTTGGTGTTTGATTGCTGTCTTCACCGGTGGTGCTTTCGTCATCGTTTGGCACAAGTGTGACGTTGTTTTGCGGGTCTTCTTGTTTTGTATTATTGCCATCGTCAGTATTATTCTCGGTGTCATTTGGATGATCAGTTACAGATTGGTCGCCATCATCGATAATGTTATTTTCGTCAACAATTTGTTCTTCAACAATTTTATCGTCTGATGCGCTAATTTCGTTTTCAACACAGCCGGTAAAGATTATTGCAGAGGTACTGCACACCAAGCACAATGCTAAAATTTTCCACCAATGTTTCATTTGTTTTCTCCAAAAAATTAATTAAGTATAACCAGTTTTTCATAAAGTTATTGCCTCGTCAACGTTTTTATGATATGGTGTTGTTACCGGGGTGTAGCGAATCGGTATCGCGCTTGTTTCGGGTGCAAGAGGCAGTGGGTTCAATTCCCGCCACCCCGACCATAAAAAATTGGTCACTGATAAAATCCCGAATTAAAAGGATTTTTACAAATGATTGAAAAAGTTAATCCGGCTCATCCGGATAAAGTAGCTGATTGTATCGCAGGAGCGATTGTTGATTTAGCTTATCAACAACAATCTGACCCGCGCATCGCGGTTGAGGTTTTGGTTGGTCATGGTCTTTGTACCAT
>JAFZUF010000041.1 GCA_017618475.1 Clostridia bacterium | reverse complement strand
GGGTGAAACATTGGAATCGGTTTATGCCTGTGCCGAAGAATTGATTAAATATTATTTTGAGTTAGCAACTAAATACGACACCGAAGTCACCACCCCATCTACCCTGGAAGAAATCAGCAAAAAATGGACGGGCTACAAAGTTTCTTTAATTACCGCCAACGTCCCTGACAGGAAATAATGTAGAAAGTCCGCCAGCCGCGGATTTTTTATTTTATACAAAAAAAAAGACAACCCTTTCGAGTTGTCTTTTTATTTTTAACGTTCGTTGAAATTATTTCAATTCAACAGTTGCGCCGGCTTCTTTCAATTGAGCTTCGAATTTCTTCGCATCTTCAGCTGGAACTTTGTCCTTGATGGTTTTTGGAGCGCCATCAACGATAGCTTTAGCATCGCCCAAGCCCAAACCAGTAATTTCTTTAACAACTTTAATCACGTTGATTTTGTTCGCACCAGCATCTTTCAAGAAGATTTCATATTCAGTTTTGGCAGCCGGAGCATCAGCAGCAGCGGCAGCCGCACCAGCAACAGGAGCAGCAGCAACGCTCATCGCAGCAGCGCTAACACCAAATTTTTCTTCCAAAGCTTTTACCAAATCGGCAGCTTCTGTTAAAGTTAATTTTGCAATTTCTTCTACTAATTCTTGAGTTTTCATAATTTTTTAATTTTCCTTTTAATTTTTAATTTTTTTGATTTTTATTTTTTGCTTTTTACTTAACACGGTTACGCTTATTTATTTGCAGCGTTAATCACCATGGCTAAGTTACGCGGCACCGCGTTGATCACGGTAGCAATACCACGTGCACCACTGTTGATTAAACCCATTAATTGAGCAATCAAAGTTTCTTTGTTCGGCATCGATGCTAAGCGCACCACTTCTTCTTGTGATAAAACTTGGTCACCGATTAGCCCGAATTGGAATTGCATTTTATCTTTGAACTTTTCGTCTTTGATAATTTTAGCAGCACTCACTTCGTCAGCATTCGAAAACGCCATCGACAAAGTGCCGTTTAATTTATCATCCAACCCATTAATACCTAAATTGTTCAAAGCGATACGCACCAAGTTATTTTTGTAAACGTGATAATGCACATTGGCGTCACGGAATTTACGACGTAAAGCCGCGTCTTCTTCCGTATTCAAACCTTGATAGTTCAAAAACACGACACTCTTGGCATTTTTCAATTTACCTTCAATTTCCTGGACAGTCGCAATCTTGCTTTGGAAATTGGCATTACTTTGTTTTGCTTTAACGGCCATTAAACCTCCTTTTAAGGAACTTAAATAGCACATACGGTTTTATCATTTTACCTCGGCAAGATTTACGCGCACGCCACTTGCTTTCTTTGGCTATTAAATTCTTAGCGGGATTTTATCACACCGCGTGTGTCTTTGTCAACCACTTACTGATTTAGATACATTTATTATCCTGAGTTTTATCATCGCCCAAAACTTGCTGACGCAAATTGCAGCATACCTCATAAAGTGCGTGATTATCAACTTGATATTCTGTACCATCAACTTGAAAACTAGCACACAGTTCTGGTCTTTCTTGTTTACAAGCTAAAACTGCACTATTCTTCAAATCTTTAAAAATTATTTGGTTAGCAATTTTTACTTCTAACTGTTTAAACTTATTTTTTTCAAGCTGATAGGTCATACTACGTTTTACAAGGTACTCCTCTTTTTGGTGAGCTTTTTTTAACCAATCACCAAATTCATTGGCTTCATTTTCAAGATTTTTCAATTTACTTTCCAAATAAATACGACGAATCTTCTTACCGAGAACAAAACGCTTAGCATCCAGTTTGACGAGCTTACCATTAATCTCTCGTCGATATTTATCAATATTTGCATACGCATCAAAGTAATCATTATATAAAGCAGCACAATAAACTTGCTCACGACACTCACTGTCACCAACAGTAATTTCAAATTGTTTATCAAAATCAAAATTAACAACATTTTCATAGTCTTTCACATAACGATAACTTGCCAGCAATTCTTGATTATTTTGGCAGGCTATTTGATATTGTGAAAAAAGATTTTGCCATGTTCGTTCAATTTTATTACCCACATACTCTTTAACATTTTT
>JAFZUF010000040.1 GCA_017618475.1 Clostridia bacterium | reverse complement strand
CAATTCACTGGTATATGGTGGCGTGCTAAAATGTACGAAATCGACTGCTAAACCACGTTTCATTGCCAAGAATGCCGCAACCGGACTGTCAATACCACCCGAAATTAAACAAATTGCCCGTCCAGAAACACCAACCGGCAAACCGCCTAAACCACGCTCACAGCCGGTCGAAACATAAGCCACCCCATTATGGCGAATTTCAACTTGCACCACGGTATTTGGATTTTGCACGTCAACTTTTGCATTAGGATTGTGTTTCAAAATTACATCACCGCATTCTGGTGCGAATATAGGACTTTTTATTGGAAAATTTTTATCTGCACGGTTAATTATAACTTTAAAAGTACCGGTAATTTTCACTTTGGATAAATACTTTAAAATATCATCCGGCGATTGGTACTGAACCGATTCACAAACACGAATATGGGTTAACCCAAAAACTTTTTTTAAAGTTGCCACTACCGTTTTGGCATCGGCAAAATTCGTAACCAAAATGCGCGTATCAACAAGTTCAACTTTTGCATTGGTGGACAATGCTTGACGCATATTTTGTAATAAAGTACGCAAAAAATAACCGCGGTTAGCACCCTTTAAATGAATTTCACCATAACTGCAAACAATTAAACTCATTTGTTTTTACGAGCCTCAATTTTGGAAAGAATTTTTTCCGCTTTCTTTTTGTAAGGGTTATTTAAATAAAAATCAAATTCATTTAACGCTTGGTCAAGATTAATATTATGATCCTGGTTTAATAATTGGAAAAAGTCATTTTCCATATCTTGATTATCGTCGGCTAAAATAAAATTCAATAAATTTGCCAAACAGATTTCTGGATTATAGTTATGATTATAGCGCTCCGCCGAAATTTCGGTCGCCAATGCTTTAATTTTATTTAATTTTTCTGCGGCATCGGTATCCGGCAAAGCCGCTGTAATTTCTTGATTATTTTCATTCTCCTCTGCTTTTTCAGCATTGGTAGTATAAGTCGTAGTTACAACAAATGGTTCTGGGAATGCAAACACTAAAGATTCAAATTCTTGGTCAAACTCATTGATTAATTGGTTTACATAAGTGTTTGTCATTTTGTGATAACCTCCCCTTTTTATTCAAGATTAATAATACCACACCGAGCACCACCAATGCAATACTTAAAACAAAAGAAATGCGATTAAATACAAAATCGGCAGTAGTTCCAGGAAATAAAAGACTATCCGTACGCATTGGTTCAATAATTGCCCGTACAAGGCCGTACCAAATGAAATATGTCGCCGTCGACGTGCCAGTTTTTTTCTGTTTAAAGAAAACGGTCAACAATACCCAAAAGCCAATAAAATTCAAAGCGCTTTCATAGAAAAAAGTTGCCAAATGATATTCATGCAACGCATCGATATAGACAGTAAACGGAAAGCAATTCCAAGTGGTCGCTACGCCAAATGCTTCTTGATTAAAGTAATTACCCCAGCGACCAATACTTTGTCCCAAAATCAATGATGGCACCACTAAATCAGTAATAGCAAAGACACTGCATTTTTTGATTGCACAATAAATTAAAATACCAAGCAAGCCACCAATTTCGGCGCCGTAAATCGCCAGACCTTGAAAACCACCATTGGAAAAATCAAAGAAATCTGCCATGGTTAATTGATCAGAAAAGACAATATAATAAAGCCGCGCACCCAAGATTGCCAGAGGAACAATCAGTAAAACTATGACATAAGGAATGTTGTTATCATAACCACGTTTGCGGCACAGAAAATCACACAAAAAAATACCTATTAACAACCCTGTGGCGATGATGACGCCATAATAAGCAATGTGTACACCAAAGACTTCAAATCCCACAAATTTATTATACCACATAGAATGAAATATGGAAGTAAAACGCGGCGAAATTTATTTCGCTAACCTTGGCGACAGCACCCATAATTTGAACAGCGAACAAGAAGGTTTTCGCCCCGTTTTAATTTTGCAAAACGACATTGGAAATAAGTATAGTCCCACCGT
>JAFZUF010000039.1 GCA_017618475.1 Clostridia bacterium | reverse complement strand
TACTGCGTGGTCTTTATCCGCCGCCACTTGTTTTGCGCGGGTTTGTTGTAAACGGCTTAAATAGGCGTCCACGTCTTTCGCGCCAACTTTAACTTCGGTCTTCTTAATTTCCAAACCTTTGTATTGTCCTAAAGTTACTTCGGGTTCAATGTCGCAAGTCGCGGTCAATTTAATACCACCTTCCTTAGTAAATTCAAAATCCAAATGTGGATAGTCAATCAATTTCAATTCATCACCAAAATTATTGGCAAACAAATCTTGAATCGCTTCTTCCACGAAGATACCGGCACCATATTGTTGTTCAATCATTTTACGTGGCGCTTTGCCCGCACGGAAACCCGCCACTTTGTATTTGTTAGCATTTTTTTTGTAAGCGCTTTCGTTTGCGGCCTCCCATTCATCTTTAGTGAAAGTCATCACAACGGTCGCTTGATTTTTTTGTTTTGTAATTTTTTTATCCATAACATATAGTTTAACTCATTTGAGTCTTTAAAAGCAAGAAAAATAATCCAATCACCGCCCCAACCTTAAAAATAATCATTAATATAAAGCCACATTTACGACGGCGTAAATAACGTTTTTCCTCATCGGTAAAAGTTGGCGTAAATACCACGTTCTCACCATTTGCTTGTTTGTCGTAAATTTCTTTTAAGTGCTCATATTGAATTTCTTTAATTTTCTTTAAAAAGAAATATCGTGTTGCCATCGTATCCCAAAGCGTACCAAAACTGGCGACAGTCAACGACAATACCATCAAAACATAGCCCGCTATCAAACGGGTCAATAAAGAAAAAATCAAACTCAACAATATTGCAAGCAGCCCAAAAAAGAAAATTTTACGACCGGTATTGGCCGTAAAATAATCTCTTATTTTGGTAAATGCTGCTTGGAAAAATCTCATTTTCTAAATGAAACATTGCCCAAAACCAAGAACACCACAATCAACACAATGGCAATAGCCCAAACGACTAACCACCAAGTGCCACGGGCGCGTGCATAGCTGAAAGAATAACAAGCCACGACAAAATAAGCCAAAGCTTGTGCCAAGATGTTCAAAGCGCTAACAATTTGTGCCGTTACACCAACCATGTTTAACAGCCACGACAATAACAAAGCGATTCCAACACCAACAATTGCCAAATATGACAACATATTCAAAAAGCCAGCTCTTCTTGTTGTTGACATTTGATTGTACCTCCTTACTTAAGATGATAGCATTTTTCTTTGGCTTCGGCAAACTCTTTTGTCGGCGCAATTTGTAAATGGATAATTTTACCCGTCATCGGGTGGCAAAAATCCAACTTCACCGCTTCTAGCATTTGTCCGTTACCACTATTATATTCAGGATCGCCCAAAATAGGATGATGAATTGCTTTACAATGCACACGAATTTGGTGTGTACGTCCGGTTTCCAAAGTAAACTCACACAATGTGTGTTTTGCGTAACGTTCTAAGACATGCAAATGCGTTACCGCCCGACGTCCGCCCTGTTCGGTCGTGGTAAAGATGGTGCGATGTTGCGGATGGCGTTTGAGATTTTTATCAATTATTATATCCACAGGAACTACTCCATCAACCAAACCCCAATAGGTGCGTTGAATATCATGTTTTTCAAACATACGGCCCAAACGTTGTTGACATTCCGCATTTTTGGCAATGATTAATAAACCTGCCGTATTTTTATCCAAACGGTGAACAATACCTGCACGTTCCAAATTACCTTGTCCGCGTCCTAACAACGCGTTTAGCACAGTTCCCGACTTCACACCAGCACCCGGGTGCACCACCATACCACGTGGTTTGTTAATCACCATTAAATCATCATCTTCATAAACCACGTTCAATGTAATGTCTTCTGGTGTTGCGGTTTCGACAACCGGAGTTAATTCACCCGCCACCATATCGTTCGGGCGTAATTCATACCCCGCCTTCACTACTTGTCCGTTCACGGTAAAATCACCACGTTTAATCGCCGCGGCAATTTGACTGCGCGTGACGTCAGGATATTTTTCACTTAAGTATTTATCGAGTCTCACGAACGTTCTCTCCAATTAAAGCCAAAACAATCAATGCGGCACCCACCGTTAACGCAATGTCCGCAATATTATTTTTGAAAATTACAAAATTAATAAAATCATGTACTGGTCCACCGGTAATCAAGCGGTCAATCGCATTACCCAAAATACCACCAACAAAAACACCTAAACCTACCGTACTAAGCCAAGTACGTTTTTTACTGCACAAGAACCACCAAATTAATGCCGCCGCCAATATAAAGGAAAAAATAACCACGACCAACCATAACCATGGTAAACGTGCGCCCCATCCCCACGCAATCCCGGGGTTTAAAATACCATCAATTGTGTATTTGGTAATTAAATCGACAGCGGTAACCGCCACAATTAACCCAAAGAATAACGTAATCATTGACCAACCTTTTCCAACATCGACACCACGATTGGTCGACGATTAAAGGTTTTTTGGAAATAGTTTTGTACGTCCTTACGAATTTGGTTACGTACTTCATTAATATCGCTGCCATTGAATGGCATTTTTTCCAAAGATTCCAACACTACACCACGAATATCCACAATTACTTTTTCTAATTCGTGTGCGTATGCCAAACCTTTCATAATTACGTCCGGACCCGACAATAAATCACCGGTCTTACCATCATAACCCAAACCGACCACACAAATACCATCTTCTGCTAACGCCTGACGGTCGCGTAATACCGAACTATCAACATCGCCTGCACCATAGCCATCAATTAAACGAGCGCCATGCGGTACCGAACCAACTTTCTTCAAACCGGTAGCCGACAATTCCCAACATTCACCCAAATCGGCCATATGTACGTTGCGCGCAGGCATACCCATTTTTTTCGCCATATCGCAATGCTTTTTCAACATTTTGTATTCCCCGTGAATTGGAATAAAATTACGCGGACGCACTAACGCGTGAATGATTTTCAGTTCTTCTTGGCAAGCGTGACCCGAAACGTGAACCGCTGCTAGACGTTCATACACAACTTCACAACCACGATGTACCAAATTATTCACAACATCGGCTACATAACCTTCGTTTCCGGAAATAGCTGTCGCCGAGAAAATCACAGCATCATCTGGTCCCAAATTGATTTGTGGAAATTCACCACGTGCCATACGACTTAACGCCGCATTCGGTTCACCTTGACTGCCGGTTAGCATAACCAACACTTCTTCATTTTTAAACGCGGATAACTTATTGATTTCAATGATATTTTCTGGACGTGCTTTCATTTCGCCTAATTTAATCGCGATGTCGCTGACCGCCACCATACTGCGTCCCAAGAATGCAACCTTACGTTTGTATTTTTGTGCTAAGTCCAAAATCTGTTGCATACGGTGTACGTTCGACGCAAAAGAAGTAATAAACATGCGCTTGCTTTTGTATTGTTCAAACAATTCTTCCAAACGTTCACCAACCGTGGTTTCACTCATCGTAAAGCCAGGACGTTCAATGTTGGTACTTTCACATAACATTAACGCCACCCCACGGCGACCAATTTCACCAATGCGCGCCAAATCAATTGGTTGACCGTCAACCGGTGTTAAATCGATTTTCAAATCCCCACTATGGAATATAGTACCTAACGGCGTCGTAATTGCCAACGCAAACGAACCCGGAATCGAGTGGTTCACGTGAATGAATTCTACTGAAAATTCACCAATCTTAACCACCGCACGCGGACGTACTGCCACTGCTTTAACCTTCAGTCCGGAATGTTCCCGTAACTTGTGCTCAATTAATCCCAAGGTCATACGGCTGGCATAAATTGGTGCCGGTACTTCTTTTAATGCAAACGGCAAACCACCAATGTGGTCTTCGTGACCATGCGTAATCACATAACCTTTAACTTTGTCTTTGTTACGAATTAAATAAGTAATGTCTTGTACGACCAAATCAATTCCTGGCATTTTATCTGGGTCGGGGAATGCCAAACCAACGTCGACCACAATCATGTCGTCGCCATATTCGAAAACGGTCATGTTCTTACCGATTTCACCGAGCCCTCCTAAGAAACTAATCCGTAAATTTTTGCTCATTTTTCTCTCCTTATTCTTGCTTTATTTTAGATTAACAATCTTATTGTAAATCGCACTTTTGTTTAATTCAGTTGTGCGTTCGTTATGAATACGTAAACGATTACGGACAACCTCATAAATGCCCAGTTGTTCAAAAACAGCAAAACAGAAAACAAACTGGAACAAGTTTTTCTCTGGTAACACGATTTTCGCAAACAATTTCAATGGTGATTGACAAAAATTATTCTGGTTTACCAAATTCAGCGTTGCTTTATAATAATCAATAAATACCGCTCTGTCAACACTTAACTCATTAATTATCGTTTGTAAATTTACATCAGGTGTCACCGCTAAATCGTCATGCAAGTAGCGTTGTAAAACCATTGCTTTTTCATCGTCATTAATTGCAAACGGAATCACGCACTTCACCACAGCTTGTGGTGCCACGCCATTATTTTGTTGTAGTTCAAAAATTACACTTTTCACACACGGCGCCGCTAAAATTTCGTTGAACACCGCCCCACCAAAAAAAATAAATTTTAATTGTCCATTATCAAATTTTGTATGTGTGGGATGCGCGGGTAAACTGGATGCATGTGTTTGATGTAACACAGTCATCAAAACTGGTGACGGATTACCACAACCCGTTGGTTCCAAGGTTGCCACTTCGCTAAAGAATTTTGGGTTCAACTCTTCTGCGCTGATTTCAAAATCATAATACTTACAATTTTCCAACGGCTTCGTTGCCAACGATTCTGCCACAATAGATTGAAATAATCTCCGGAATTTATCAAAATTTTCAACCGGTAATGATACACCTGCTGCCATTGAATGCCCGCCAAATGTACTTAAATATTCTGCTGATTTAGTGATACACTCAATTAAATTGATGCCTGGAATACTGCGACCACTACCTTTATAAACTTCGCCCTTACCACCCAGTACTAAACAAGGCTTACCATATTTTTCGGTCAAACGCACTGCCACAATGCCCAAGACACCACTTTCCCATTCGGGCTTAGCAATGACAATTGCACAGTCATTTTGTAAACCTTCACTTTCAATTAGTGCCACACTTTCGTTGAAAATTGATGTACAAAGTTCTTGGCGTTTTACATTCATAAATAACAAATTTTTAATAATGCGATCCAACCGTTCTGGGTCTTGTTCCAAAATCACGTCCAAGCCGCGTTTCGCATTCCCCATGCGTCCACTGGCATTAATCTTGGGTCCCAAACGGAAACTAATATCCCCACTCTTAATTTCGTTACGAATATTGCACGCTTTGGCCAATGCCGTAATCCCTGGCACCGTTCCTTGATTCAGCATTTTCAAACCATGATGTACAATCACGCGGTTTTCGTCAGTCAAAGATACAATGTCCGCCACGGTTGCAATCGCACAAATGTCGAAATATTTTTCGGCAACTTCCAAACTTTCCATGGCTTGTACCAACTTCAAAGCTACACCGGCGCCACATAAATCATCAAACGGATAATCTTGGTCCTTGAATTTGGGATCGACACAGGTACAATTCGGTGTCACCGCAGGAATGGCATGGTGATCGGTCACAATACAATCAATCCCCAAACTTTGCGCGTACTTAATTTCTTCGGCACAAGAAATGCCGCAGTCTACCGTAACCAATAATTGTGGATGAAATTTTTCATTTAAACGCTTGATTAAATCAATATTCAAACCATAACCATCGGCATCACGTTCCGGCAAGAAATAAGACGTTTTAACGCGTTGAGTTAATAAATACTTATACAAAATGGCGGTCGCACAAATACCGTCAGCATCATAATCGCCAATAATTAAAATGTGTTGTTTTTGGTCAATGGCGTCGCGCAACCGCGTTACAGCCGCTTGCATGCCTTTCAATAAAAATGGATCATGCAGTTGATGTGGGTCAAAGTTAAAAAATTTTTCGGCTTTTTGGGGAGTGTCAACGCCCCTTTCGACTAATAAACGAATAAACTTTTCACTATACCCTGTTTGATTGAACGCCGCCAGTTGCTCAGGGGTCAACTCCCCGCACCTGACTTTGTATTCCATACCACTATCACATTAGCACAAAATCAAACGCGGAGCAAGTAAAAACCCAAAGAAAAATTTATCCCTAATTAAAAAAAATTACGCTTGATAACATTCACAAATTGCCACCGCCAACGCGTTTTCGCCGATGTGACACGAAACAGAAAGACTTAACGGATCAACGAATTCAACCGCCAAATCGTAAGGCTCCACCGCCTTGTTAACTTCGGTTTTAAACATTTCGGCTTTCGATTGGTCAAAAGTGTAAGCAATAAAAACTTTTAATCTGTGATTTTCAACTTGTGTCTTAAAACGTGTATTAATTTCTTTTACCACTTGGTCAATCATGCGTTTCTTACCTTGGTTAACACTCATTACCTGGCAAAATTTATCCAGCTTTTCACCTTGAATTGTTAATACTGGTTTAATTTGTAACAAATTAGCAATTAATGCCGCCGCTGGCGTAATGCGTCCACCTTTTTTTAAATATTTTAAAGTGGATAACATGATATAGATGCTGGCGTTCATACTGGTTGCCATTAAGTAATCTTTTATTTCCTTAGCGGATTTACCAGCTTTTGCTAAATTCACTGCATCAATTACAGCTTGTTTTTGAGTAACAGAAATCCGGTGATTATCAACAACTTCAACCTTGCCATTAAATTCTTTAGCAAAATTTGTTGCCGTATCGCAACTGCCAGAAAGACCACTGCTCATTGGAATGTAAACAATTTCGTCATGGGTCTTTAATAAATCACGCCATAAATCCATAACACTGTTAATGTTGGGTTGGCTGGTCGAAACGTCAGCACCGGACATGATTTTTTTGTAGAATTTTTCTTGCGTCAAATTAATGTTTTCAAAATATTCTTCACCGTCGATAATGAAGGGCATGGGTACCACGGTCACACCAATTTTCTTAGCAAACTCCGGCGTAATACCACTGTTACTATCGGTGACTATTGCAACTTTCATAGGTTTATCTCCATTTAAATACACCAACATGTTAACAAATTAAGTTAAAAATCGTCAAATAAAATTGTATATTTTTCCGCTATAATTCGCACGCTACAGACATGGGCAAACAGAAAACTGCCAAAGTACCCGCGATAATTTTTATCATCACTTTAATCGCCTCGGTGTTGTGCTTTTCGTTTGGACGCAATTATAATCCCTATTTTTTGTGGATAGGTTTAGGTGCCGCAGTGATCAGTTTACTAGCTTTTTTGACCACCTTAACACGTTTTTTACGTAACCGTTCAATTACCAGTGGTCTTTTGATTACCTTAACCGCGGCAACTGCCTTATATTTTATTGGCAATCGTTTTATTAAAACCCTTCTGCCACGTACCATGAGTAATCTATCAATTGCCGGTATTAATACAGTTGATAATTCTAATG
>JAFZUF010000004.1 GCA_017618475.1 Clostridia bacterium | reverse complement strand
TTGTCAACGAAAATTATCTGCAATTAACCCAGACCATTTTATTCGACGAATTATTGCGCTTTTTAATTTTGAATATGGACTGCCGCATTCCCGAAGCACACGTCATGGTCATTAACAACCAAACCACAATTTGCGACCAAAAGTTGCAACCACTGTCCCAAATTGACGGCGACATTGTTAACGCGTTAATTGAAGTTGCCCCGAAACAAATCTTCATTCACAACGACTCCGCCTTAGCACGCGACGTTGTTGAACGAATTGAAATGTTATTTCCAAACTGTGTTTGCATTGAATATACGGCAGTGTTATAATTAAGCATGAAAACTTATCATGTCAGAGTTTTTAACGAAACGCAAACCACCAAGTTCGACAGCGAACTTGACGACTTAAAACCCAATGAATATGTAATTGTGGAAACGGATACGGGCGCTGAATGGGGTGTGGTTGCAAACGAAGGCGTGGAAAAGAAAAAACACGAACCGTCGCATGCGCAAATTCTCCGTCGTGCCAACGCTAAAGACCAAAGCCAAATTAACTTACTGTTGAAGTCGGCACAGTTTGCCAAAGAGAAAGCGGCGGCCATGGCGGAACAACAAAAATTGGATATGCACATTATGTCGGCGCACTACACATTTGATGCCAGCAAAGTGGTGATTGACTTCTCCGCCGACCAACGTGTCGATTTCCGCGAAATGGTGCGTAACTTGGCGGGCGCTTTACGTACGCGCATTGAATTGCGTCAAATTGGCGCGCGCGATGAAGTTAAAGCCTTGGGTGCCTTGGGTCCTTGCGGTCAAGAATGCTGTTGCAAACGCTTTTGCCATAACTACCCCGAAGTTTCGATTAAGATGGCAAAAGAACAAAACATTTCGTTGACACCAGAAAAGATTAACGGCATTTGTGGGCGCTTAAAATGTTGCTTGTCATACGAATGCAAAAAATGATAGAATTAAATTAGTTAAAACTAACGAACAAAGGAGCATTAAAAATTATGAGATGTCCAAATTGTGGTTCACGCGATAATAAAGTTATCGACAGCCGTACCAATGACAATTCCAATTCAATTCGTCGTCGCCGCGAATGTATCAAGTGTGGTAAACGTTTTACCAGTTATGAAACGATTGAACGCGTTTCGTTATTAGTTGTTAAACGCGATGGCAGTCGCCAATCTTTCGACACACAAAAAATCAAAAACAGTATCATGGCGGCTACGGGTAAACGTCCGGTTTCAATGAAACAAATCGACAACATCGTAGAAAGCATTGAAATGCAAATTGCCAATACTGTCATGGGCGACCAACAAGAAATCGCCAGCAGCGTAATTGGTGACATGGTCATGGAAGAATTAAAGAAAATTGATGAAGTGGCATACATTCGTTTTGCCGCGGTTTACCGTCAATTCAAAGATGTTTCAACCTTCGTTAATTTCGTCAAAGACTTTGAACAAGAAATTTCCAAGAAAATTTAAATTTTAAATAAATTGTGTAAAAAAAAACCAATTAATAGTTTGTGCATTTTGAAACTAGCGGAATAATAAAAAACTCTATCGATTATTAATAGAGTTTTTTTATTTAAAAGAATTTTTTATTTTTCTGTACTAAGGTCATCTTGTTTGTCGAATTTAAGATCAAAGTGTTTTGGTGTAGGATGAGATGGCATCAATGGTTCCTTCTTTCTTTGAATTTCACGTTTGATACCGTATTTTTTCATCGTACAATGCACAACTTTGCGAGTTTCTACTGTTTCATATTTGTTGTCTTTTGTTTGTGCTTTATCTTGTATTTTACTAACTGTCGAAATTGCAATACACAATGAATCCATTCCAGCTTCATTATTTCCCCTATTAGTAATACTTCGGCAATCATTAATTTCTTGACCACCTATCCAATAAAAGCCTTTTGGTAAAATCAATTTGTCCAACGTAACAGAACTTCCAATCCATTCATCAAAAAAATCAGTCATAAATTCAACATTGGGATTTAATTTTTTCAACGCAGAAAGTAAATCATTATACGAATTGATTTTAAATTCATTTTTCATACTTTTTCTCCTTTTAACTTAATTATGTTAGCATAAATATCCAGTAATTGCAATATCTCCAAAATAAAAACTCAACATATTTGGCATTTAAACGTGTGCTTGTCTTAATACAAGTGGCGTCGCTTCGCTCCGCCAAAGACAAGCACAAAAAAGTGCGTGCTTGTAAACAAGCGCA
>JAFZUF010000038.1 GCA_017618475.1 Clostridia bacterium | reverse complement strand
CAGCTGGTACTGGTAAATTTTTATGGTTATTAATATTTACCATATTGCCATTAACAGAATTTTCGTTTATGATAATGTTACGTAAAAGGAATTGGTTCGCATGCTAACAATTAGTAATTTATTAAAAGCCAGCCCCAAGAAATTGTTAATGACTGATGTTAATTTAACTTTACACGAAGGTGAAATTTTGGCATTAGTTGGTGAACACAAAAGCGGTAAAAGTTTATTAACAAAATTAATTTTAACCATATCACACAAAACAAGTGGTAAAATTAAAGTTTCAACAAATCAATATATTGGTGCTTTCGTTCCAAACGAAAAAATTATGCCCAATATTACCGTGAAGACAGCAATTAAAGATTATTGCCAACTACGTGACTATCCATATAATGGCAATAATGTAAAAAACATTTTAGCTTTATTTAATTTACGCAAACATTTAAATCATAAAATTTCTCAGTTAACCTTAACCGAATGTGACCTTTTAAAAATTGCCATGCCATTAATTTTGCGTACTGACATATTAATTTTGGATAGTCCTTTTGAAAACTTATCCGCAAAACAAACTAAAGATTTACGCGTTTTATTAAAAAAGATTAGCAACGAATTACGTACTTCAATTTTAATAACGGCATCAAAAATGGCAGACATTGAAGAAATATGCGACACAATCGCAATTATAGATGATGGTATGATTATCAGTATTCAATCATATAACGCAATGATTGCCCGTGAAATGGATCAATCCAAACTTGGTGTTACCGTAGCAGAACCAAATTATGCAGCCAAAGTAATTGAGGAAGAATTCAAAGTGCCTGCACTTTTATGCGGTGACCAAATTATTATTAATTTAAAACCAGAACGTGTACAAGACGTAGTTAACGTTTTAATTGCGGCACATATTACCGTTATCAGTGCACAACGAGTTTTCCGCTCTTTAGATTATCAATATTGGGAATTAATCAATAATCGCAAAAAATATTATTAATCTTGTAACCAATTAGTTTGATCACGCCAGCCTTCTCGTACAAGTACATAGGTATGTAAAACTACGTGTTGACCTAATAACTCTTCCAATTTTTGACGAGCTTTAATACCAATAGCACGAATTAAGCAACCTTGATTTCCAATAATGATTTTTTTATGATTTGGTTTGTCACAAATAATGTCCGCATCAATATTGGTTGTACGCTGCATAGTTTCATACTTAGTGATAACTACCTTAACCCCAGTTGGTACTTCATCACGTAATTGGTTAATTATGGCTTCGCGAATTGTTTCCGCCGCCATTGTGCGTTCGGTACTATCGGTATACAAAGTGTCATCATAGACTGGCTCACCTTCAGGCAAATATTTTTCCAAACATTCAATTAAAGTATCCAAACCAATCTTTTTTAACGCCGACACCGGCACAAACTCTTTGATAAATTGATATTGCTTTAATTGGTCAAGAACTTGAAATAATTTTGCTGGTTTTGTACTATCAATTTTTGTCACCGCGATAATTACTGGCACTCCAAAACTTTCATAATTGGCCAATTTCTTAAGCACTTTATCGGTAACATGATTAACGTCAAGTACAAAACAAATCACGTCAGCAGATTTCACCGCACCGGAAATCATGCGGTTCATTTTATGTTCTAAAAGATTAGTAGCACGTTGCATACCCGGTGTATCAACAAAAATAATTTGGGATTGCTTCGTGTTTAAAATTCCACGGATTGCATCACGCGTTGTACCCGCCATTGGTGCCGTAATTGACACCTTACAGCCAACCAATGCGTTGATTAAAGAACTCTTTCCCGCGTTCGGTTCACCCAACAAAGCTACAGTTCCACATTTTTGTTGTATGTTCATACGTTAGTTTGATCTCCGTCACTTGTTACCGGTGGAAACAAATAAATTGCACCTAAACTATCAATCACCTGATAAGTTTCGTCATTGGCGACAATAATTTTGATATCACCGTTGAATTCACATAAATATTGTCGAGTTGTCGCATTAGGAAAAACCAAACGATCTTTAGAATATAGGCACAATGCCAACATTTGGTTGTAGCCTTCGCTGATAGCCTTGGCAATCGCTGTATCACCTGCACCAAATGACGGCGCAGCATAATCACCAGTTTCAATGTTGCAACCACCTAAAATAATATTATCACTGCATAAAAGTGCGGCACCCACCGCCACCCCAGAATATGGGCAATAAGCATTATCGGCATACGATTTTGCCGTATCAATTAAACGTGCAATGATTTCTTTACTTAACATGAAATCCATCAAGATAATAATGCCATAATTTTACGTTGTAGTCCAAACATTTTTACTTCATCTTCAGATTCAATGTGGTCATAACCAAATAGATGCAAGGTACCATGCACTTTTAAGAAAGTTATTTCCCGTTCTAAACTGTGACCGATTTCTTCCGCTTGGCGTTTTGCCACTTCTTTACAAATTAAAACATCACCCATAAAACGGCGATTAGTTTCTGGATTAATATCACCATCGGGAAAAGATAGAACGTCGGTAACTTTATCTACTTGACGGAATTTTTGATTCAATTCTTGAATCTGTTGCGGACTCACAAAGGCATAATT
>JAFZUF010000037.1 GCA_017618475.1 Clostridia bacterium | reverse complement strand
GCGAAGCTTGATGAATACATTATCGGGCAAGATGATGCAAAACGCGTGTTGGCGGTGGCAGTTTATAACCATTACAAACGTGTGCAATTTGCACGATCAGGTTCAAATAGCGATGGTATTGAAGTTAAAAAAAGCAACGTGATGATGCTGGGACCGACCGGTTCAGGTAAAACATTGCAAGTTACAACCTTGGCGAAGATTTTAAATACTAACTTTGTCATAGCTGATGCAACTGCAATCGTGGCGGCGGAAAATGTTGGTGATGAAATAAATAAGATACTTGTAAAATTGTTGGAACAAGCCAATGGAGATGTGCGTGCTGCTGAAATGGGAATTGTCTTTTTAGATGAAATTGACAAGTTAGTTACTGGGGTAAATCGTTTAAAAGGTGAAAGTATTCAACAAATTATGTTAAAAATTGTTGAAGGCACGGTTGCTGACGTACCATACCAGGGTCAAATTGTTAAAATGAATACAAACAATATTCTGTTTATTTGTGGTGGTGCCTTTGTCGATTTACCGGGTATTATTCGTATTCGCATGGGAGAACGCGACTCACTTTTGTTAAGTGACTTTGAAATCTTAAAAGAAGTAGTCGCAGAGGATTTTGCGACTTTTGGATTAATTCCTGAATTTTGTGGACGTTTTCCGGTTATTGTTGTTTTAGAAGCGTTAAGCCGTGCTGCTTTGAAAGATATTTTAGTTAAACCAAAGAATTCTTTAATTTCGCAGTATAAAAAAATGATTAGTGCCGAGCAAGTTGAAATTGAATTTAGTGATGACAGTATTGATAAAATTGCTGAAATGGCGGAAAAATTACAGACTGGTGCTCGTGGTTTGCGGACAATTTGTGAACGGTTTATGACACGGATAATGTTCGATATTCCAAATGAAAAAAATTTAACCCACATTGTGGTTACACCTGAAGTTGTAACCGGTGCCGCTAAACCAATTTATTCTTATAGTGTTTCACAAACTAATGATGAATTAACACCTTTAACACCATTACCTTTGCGTGCTACAAGTCCATATAACGATGAAGGAGAAAAAAACAATGGAAAAGGTTATTAATTATCCAAACGGTGACAATTATGCCGGACAAGTTGAAAACAATAAAAAGGAAGGGATTGGTGCGTATACTTTTAAAAGTGGTGCCAAGTACGAAGGACAATTTCATGCTGACGAGCGTCATGGTCGTGGCATATATTATTTTACTAATGGTGATGTAATGGTTGGCAATTGGAATAATGGTAAATTGGAAGATGGTGTGGCCTACCGTTTTACTAACCAAGACCAATACGAAGGTGAGATTTTGAATGGTCAACTTCATGGAAATGGCATTTATCGTTATCACAATGGTAATATTTATCAAGGCGAATTTAAAAATGGTCATCAAAATGGTAAAGGTTTAATGACTTATGCGGAAGGCGGGCGTTATGTTGGCGATTGGGTCGATGGTAAACGTGAAGGACGTGGTGTACTGGATTTTGGTGATGGCAATGGTTACGAAGGTGAATGGTTAAATGACCAACGCAGTGGTAAGGGACGCCAAATTTTTGCCAATGGCGAACAATATATTGGCGAATGGAAAAACAACAAGAAAAACGGCAGGGGAATTTATTTGTATCCCAATGGTACACGTGAAGAGGGACGTTGGGATAAAGATAATAAGGTTGATTAATTTATGTGATCATGAATGGCTTGTACTGCCATAGTATCACAACAGTTATTATATTCGTTAGTACTGTGTCCTTTGACCCAAACGTAACTGGGGTGGAATTTTTGGTTTAATGTAATAATTTGCTCCCATAGGTCACGGTTAGCTACTGGCTGTTTAGCAGCATTGCGCCAGCCTTTTACTTGCCAGTTATCCAACCAATGTTGGTTAATTGCATCCACAATATATTTGCTGTCAGTATAGACTGTTACGGTTAAATCAGTTGTTTTTAAGGCGGATAAACCTTGAATAACCGCCGTCAATTCCATGCGGTTGTTAGTAGTGTTTGGTTCAAAACCGGACATTTTTTTTGTGCTACCTTGATATAGCAAAACAACACCCCAACCACCGGGACCAGGGTTACCGCTACATGCGCCATCAGTATAAACCGCAATGGTATTTGCCATTGGTTTGAGTATAACGTGCGTAATTTAATTTTGGCAATTAAAAATCATGATAACGGAAACTTTGGATTAATCCCCAATATAAAATAACAGTAAATCCGAATACGACGGGGAATGTATACCACAAGTTATAAACCGGTGGCATGGGGGTCAAAAATAATTGGGCGCCAAAATAGCGTATTGGGTCTAAGCCCATTAAGGGTACATATTGATAAAAAGGAAAGCTGCCAAGGAAAAAATTTAACAATACAACGATAATGCAAATCAAAGTAGTGAAACCAACAATGACAAAAGGTTGATTTTTTATAAATGAGAATAAGCCACAAATAGCAATTAATGGTAATAATTTAAAAATTAAATTTAAAAAGTAAAGTGCAAAATAATTAATGGCGGACATGGTCGTGGCTTTGGTTCCGTTAAATAAAAACAAAATATCCGGACTGAGTTATGCTTTAAAAAACAATAAACCACTGGTAACATAAACTCCGATTAAGAATAATAAACTAACCGTTGTTAGTGTTAAAACAACCGCCATTTTTGTTAAGATGATGGTGGAACGTCTTTTACCGGCAGCGACCGTGGTAATCATTGTGTGTTGGTAATGGTCTGCGAAAAAGACACAAGCTGCCCAAATCATCACCAGCAGTGTTAATGGTATCATTGCCATTTCTAAATTGGTAAACACAAAATCAAAAAGACTGACTTGCTGTGAATTATTAAAAATGTTACCGAAACTATATGGCGCGGCAAAATCTTCATCGCTGTGTTCTAAAGCATATTTCGCTAATTCGCAGGCACGCGTAGAAGCCGTTACGCTTTGATAGTCGTTAAATCCCTCATATTGTGATAAATCTCCAACATAACTTGATGATGTTGCAACAGCTAACCAGTAACGGTTCAAAGCATAGTTATAAGCCTGTGTGTAATCGGTTCCTGTTTGGTTGGCAGGGTGTGCATTAAAAAACGCTTGCAGCTCTGTTAATTCGCTACTGGTAATTTTTTGCACAAAGAATAAGTTATCTAAAATGTCTTGTAGTATGGCATCTTCCCATGCTGCGTTGGTGGTTCTTAATCCTGCAATAATGGTGTCGTTATTGGGACTGATTAAGTTAAAGAAGCTGTCCAGTTGTACCAAAATATCGTCAAAGGCAGTGATGTAGTTTGTGCGGACTAAAAGATAATCGTCGATTTTTTTGTTTGTTCCATAAATATAATGGCGGTAATAATCCCAATAGAAATTATTGAAAGATTCTCTGGCAGTGTTATAATTATCAACCAATTTGTCGGAATCGAAAGTGCTGGCATTCATGGTTTTGTAATCGCTATAAAATTTATCAAATGCTAATTCAAAGGCTGAACGGTTGATTGAGGAGTTCCAATTCTGAATTTTATTTTCCAATGCTGTGTATTCAGTATTGACGGCAGGTTGTACTGCGGGTGGGTGATTAAAACAAATTGTCGTAATTGTAATTGTAGCAATTGTCGTTGTTGCCAAAACAATTAGAACTAACAATGGTGAAACACGGCGCCAAATTTTTTTCATTTCGTAACTAAATAACATCTTACCCCCATCACAACTTCATGGATATTTTAATATATAAATGTTATGAAAACAACTAAAATTGCCGTAGTCGGTGTGACTGGTTTGGTCGGTCAAATGATGTTAAAAGTATTGGAAGAGCGACACATTGGTGGTGAATATTTCTTGTTTGCTAGTTCCACTCATGCCGGCGAAAAAATCAGTATTAATGGTGTTGAGTATGTCGTGGAAAATCTATCGCCAACGCGTGTAAGGGAAATTAAAGCCGATTTTGCACTGTTTGCGGCGGGCGCCAATGTTGCGCGTGAATGGGTACCACAATTTATTGCCGCCGGTACAACTGTTATTGATAATAGTAGTTACTACCGTATGGACGAAAAAGTACCATTGGTTGTACCGGAAATTAACTTACATACGATTGGTCATAGTAAATTAATTGCCAATCCAAATTGTTCTACAATTGGTGCAGTGGTAGCTTTGGCACCGTTAGACCGTGTTTATAAAATTAAACGCGTTGTTTATGCGACTTATCAAGCCATCAGTGGCGCGGGTAGAAATCCTCACTTTAGGCACCCGATTACAAATAACATTTTGCCCGATATTGACGTACTTTTACCCGATGGTAACACAAAGGAAGAAGCCAAGATGATTAATGAAACGCGAAAAATTTTAGGACGTATCAACATTGCGGTTTCGGCAACGGCGGCACGTGTGCCGGTGGCAAATTGTCACTGTGTGGCAATCAATGTGGAGTTTTACCGCAAGCCTGATCTCGCGCGTGTAAAAGAAATTTTATCTCAAGCGGCGGGTGTAGTTTATTGTGATGATTATGCGGTGCCAACCCAAGTCGATGGGCATGACGAAGTTTACGTTGGTCGCGTGCGTGTCGATGCATCACAACCAAATACTTTAAACATGTGGACGGTCTGTGATAATTTACGCAAAGGTGCGGCGACCAATGCTGTGCAAATTTTGGAGTCATTACTTGCTTGATTGTTTAATCGTTGATTTATGTGTCGGGGTTGGCTTTGTACTTGTCACGGTGGTTATGACAATATTTTTAATAAAAAAATAAAATTCGACAATTTTTAACCAACTCTGTCCGTTATGCTGAAAACCATAAAGGAGGCGTAATGGAAGTTTTAACACGGACACACCGCAACGTGCTGTATATTTCCTTAAATGGTGAATTAGACGAAAAGACCGCGGAGTATACCCGTTTAGCGTTGGAACAAACCATGTTCAATGAAAAGGTTAATCAAATTGTGATTGACTTAGCAAATTTGTCTTTTATGGATTCAACTGGGATTGGTGTATTATTAGGGCGTTATAAAAAAATGAAAGATCACGGCGTTCCAATCTATATTGCTAATCCATCGGCACAAGCCGAACGAATTTTTCAAATGACTGGCTTATATAAAATTATGCCAAAAATAAAAGGGGCAATTTTATGAGTGAATTAATTAATACTATGTCAATGCAAATCCCGGCAAAAAGCGAAAATGAATCTTTCGCGCGGGCGGTGGTGGCGGCTTTCTGTGTCGGTATAAATCCAACCATTGATGAAATCAGTGATATCAAAACGGCAGTTAGCGAAGCCGTGACCAACTGTGTAGTGCATGCTTACCAAAAGCGTCAAAGTAAAAATGATTTAATTACGATTGATTGTAAATTGTATAGTGACATGTTGGAAGTTAAAATCAGTGACCATGGTGTCGGTATTCCCGATATTAAAAAGGCCATGGAGCCATTTTACACAACTGAACCTGATAATGAACGCAGTGGTATGGGCTTTACCGTGATGCAAAGTTTCATGGATACAATTTCGGTCAATAATCAAGACGGAGGCGGAACTGTGGTAACAATGCAAAAAGTCTTTACAAAGGAAAACAAACAAGTAAGTGGGGAATAATTTCCCATGCAACAAGATGCTGTGATTGAATTGGTCTTGCGTGCCAAAAGTGGTGATGAGCAAGCCAAAAACACTTTAGTGCAACAAAACCAACCCTTAATTAAATCGTTATTAAGACGTTATTTAGGTAAGGGTGTTGAGTATGATGATTTGTATCAATTAGGATGCTTGGGTTTCGTGAAGGCGATTAATAAATTTGATCCACAATATCAAGTCAAGTTTACCACTTATGCCACGCCGTTAATTATTGGCGAAATTAAAAGATTTTTGCGTGATGATGGTGCGGTAAAGGTCAGCCGTTCTGTTAAAACTTTGTATGTTAAGATTAAAAAATTTTTATTATTAAAAAGCGGCGATCCGGAACCGCCAACAATTGACGAAATTGCCGCTGAGTTTGGGGTGACCAAGGAAGAAGTGATTTTCGCGATGGAAGCATCGCATTTACCATTGCCATTGTTTGCCAATTCGGTCAATGACGATAACGATGAATCGACTTGTTTGGCAGATAAAATTGTTGCCAGTGACGACAGTGCGTATTTAGATCATATTATGATAAAAAATATGTTGATGCGTTTACCGGTTCGGGAGCGGCAAGTGATTTTATTACGTTATTATCGTAATGCTACCCAAAGTGAAGTGGCGCGCCGGTTGCACCTTTCGCAAGTACAAGTTAGTCGTATTGAACAAAAAGTATTGCAAAACATGAAATCCTATATGATGGCGGGGGAAGATGCAGTTTAGACTGTTAATATCGTGTAATTAGTGATTGACAAAAGCGTAAAATTGTCTTATTATGCATGTTATGAACGCAATCATTATGCAAGGTGGCAAACAATATCACGTTCAACCGGGCGACGAAGTCGTTGTGGAAAAGATTGACGGCAACATTGGCGATAAAGTTGTGGTGCCGACCGTGATGACCTATGACAACGGTAAAATCGATACTAAGCCGGGTAAAGTGACCGCCACAATCGTGGAACATGGTAAAGGTGACAAAATCAATGGTTTCAAATACAAACCAAAAAACAACGTACGTAAAAAATACGGACATCGTCAACCTTATACAAAAATTAAAATCGGAGGAAATAACTAAACATGGCACACCATAAAGGTGGCGGCTCAACCGCCAATGGAAGAGACAGTAATTCGAAACGTTTAGGCGTAAAAATTGCCGATGGCCAAATTGCTAAGGCAGGCGCGATTATTGTGCGTCAACGTGGTACCGATGTAAAACCGGGTAACAATGTTGGTTGTGGACACGACCACACTTTGTTTGCCTTGAAAGAAGGTACGGTTAAATTTACTCGTAAAGCCAACGATAAAAAATTCTGTTCGGTAGAATAATTAAAATCTTGCGACCATATAGATGGTCATGATTAAAAGTATTTGTAAAGGAGTGTTATGCGCAGTCATTGTTACGCTCCTTTTTATTTTGGGTTTTGCCTTGGTGGTACAATTATCAGGGATAAGTAGTAATGCAATCACACCGATTATGCAGGTGGTCAAAGTTGTTTGTATTTTTGTGGCGGTGGCGATTGCTCTTAAACACGCAAAAAGTAAAGGCTGGTTATATGGCGCCTTAGTTGGCATGCTTTATATGGTCTTAACTTTTTTAATTTTTTCATTGATGGATGGTAAGTTTACGGTTGGCATCAGTGCGTTAAGTGATTTATTATTTCAAACTTTAGTTGGGTTGGTTTCGGGTGTGATTTTACGTATGCGAAATAAAGATGTTGAATTGTCTTAATTATGTTATAATTAACTTGTGGATAAATTTTTAGTTATTGATGGTAACAGTCTGTTGAACCGTGCGTATTATGCCTTTGGTGGGCGCGGAGAAGTTGGGGAGTTAAGTTTTGGCGGTATGCCAACCAATGCGGTTTATGGCTTTTTGAATATGTTTATTAAGGCTGCTACCGACCTAAAAGTGAAATATGTTTGTGTGGCGTTTGATATGCGTCAACCAACTTTTCGTCATCAAATGTTTAAGGGATACAAAGCCAACCGCCATAAAATGCCCGATGATTTAGCGGTTCAATTTGACCAACTGAAAGATATTTTAAACGCGATGCATGTGAAAATTTACCAATGCGCCGGTTATGAAGGTGATGATATTATTGGCACCATTGCGCGCCAAGCTAAAGATGTAACCGTAATTAATTTAACCGCGGACCGTGACGCTTTACAACTTGTTGCACGAAATGTTGAATTGCATTTAACCAAAACGGGGGTTACTAATCTTGATGTTTGGACGGTGGACCGCATTCAAAAAGAATATGGGATTACGCCACGCCAATTAATTGACGTGAAAGCGTTGATGGGTGATAAAAGTGATAACATCCCTGGTGCGGCCGGTGTGGGTGAAAAGACCGCTTTATCGTTAGTGCAAAAGTATGGTTCGATTGAAGCTGTCATTGAATCTGGTACCAATAAAAAAGTCAATGACAGTGTGGCAATGGTGCGTATGTCGAAAAAATTGGCGGAAATTAATTGCCAAGTCCCGATTGAATTTAATTTGGCGGATTGCCCATTTGTGTTCCCATTTCATGACAATGTCAAACAAAAATTTGAGCAGGCCGGCTTTAAAAGTTTGTTGCGTCGCAGTAACCTTTGGATCAGCGGGGCTTCGGCTGATGAACCCATTCCGCCGTTGTTTGCTAACGTTAAAGATGAAAGCAAAGCCATTGATGAAGCCGTAATACCGGTCTTAAGGAAAATGTCGGCTAATGGGTTAAAAGTTAATGTAGAGGCATTAGACGCCCTTGGCACGGCCTTGCAAAGTGAAATTGCTACTTTGGAAATGGAAATATATGCGTTAGCAGGTGAAACGTTCAATATTAAATCGACTCAAGAATTAAGTGATGTTTTGCAGCGTAAACTTGGCGTAAATTTAACTAAGAAAACCAAGACCGGTTATTCGACCAATGAAGAAGTGTTGACCCAGTTGGCACCGTCCGTACCATTGGCTGCCAAGGTTTTGGAATACCGTGGTAAATATAAATTATATTCCGCCTATGTTCGTGGTTATGGCAATGCGGTTGACTTGGAAGGTTTAATTCACACGACATTTAATATTGATAAAACCGCAACCGGTCGTTTGTCGTCTAGCGAACCTAATTTGCAAAATATTCCGCAACGTAAAGCTGACAGTGACCGTTTCCGCCAGGTTTTTGTTTCACGCTTTCCCAATGGTAAAATGTTATCCGCCGATTATTCACAAATTGAATTAAG
>JAFZUF010000036.1 GCA_017618475.1 Clostridia bacterium | reverse complement strand
TGGGTTCGGTTGGGGAAAATTTGATTATTGGTGGCTTATTGGCACTGTTAATTTTGTTTTTGTTTTTGCGCTCATTCAAAATGACTTTAGCGATTGGTATTTCGATTCCTTTGGCGTTGGTGGGCACCTTTGTGGCGATGTATTTTATGGGCATCAATTTAAACATTGTTTCCATGTCTGGTTTAGCTTTGGCGGTGGGAATGTTGGTTGATAACTCTGTTGTCGTTTTGGAAAATATATATCGTTTGCGTAGTAAGGGATTCCAATTGAAAGATGCATGTATTAAGGGTGCCTCACAAATTATGTTGGCAATGTTAGCATCGTCGTTGACCACAATTTGCGTTTTCTTCCCGATGTTCTTCTTGGAAGGCTTAATTATGCAAATGTTCACCGACTTGATTTGGGTGGTGATTTTGTCCTTGTTATGTTCATTTGTGGTGGCGGTAATGTTCTTACCTTCGATTGTTTCGACCTTTAAAATTAATCCTAAAACACCAAAAGCGGTGGTCGCCGCCGAAGGCAAGGTTAGTTTCTGGCAAAAAGTACGTTCCGGTTGGGGTAAGTTTACCGGCGGGGCAAATCATGTTTTTGATAAGGTTTTACGTTTTGCGATTAACAAAAAATGGCTGACGGTTATTTTGGCAGTGGTGTTGTTTGCGGGTTCAGCATGCATGCTGTTGATTAACGGTTTCATTTTAATTCCATCGACTGATGAGGGGTCTTTAACGGTTTCGGCAACATTAAATTCGGTTGGACAGAGCGTTAGTGCAGCCGATAAGAAAGAAGTTTTGGCGCAACCTTTATACGAAAAAGTGGTGGATGTACTCGGCAATGATTTGGAAAAGTGCGTCGTGGAGTATGATACCGGTTCAAGTATTTTATCGAATGGTATTCAAATGGCGGTGGAAATTAAATTAAAAGATCAACGTAGTCTTACCACTGACCAAGCAAGTGAAAAATTATTTAAAGCTTTTCAAGGTTTTGACCGAAAATATTATGACGATATTGATGTAACCACATCTAGTATGGCAAGCAGTTTAGTTTCCAGTGATGTTTCCGTAACTTTGTCAGTTGATGCAGATAACTACACCGATGCATTCAGTACTTTAGGACAATTTGGTAATGCGTTAAATACCAAATTTGCAAGCCAAATTGAAGAGCTAAATATTCGTACGTTAGTCTATGATGATTATATGGATGGTGTAAAACAAATTATTAAAAGCAATGGTAAGTATGCATCTGTTATCAAAATTAAAGCCAATGCCAGTGCTGATACTAATAAAATTCAAACTTTATTAAACCAATATTTGGATGAATTAATGCATAGTGATCAATTTAAAGATACAGGAATTGTCGTGTTGGATAATGGCATGCAAGAACAAATGGATCAAAGTTATTCATCAATGGGCATGGCTTTATTCGTTGGTTTCTTGCTGATTTATTTAGTAATGGTGGCAATTTTTCAATCATTCTTAATGCCGTTCATCATCTTAATTTGTGTTCCACTAGGTTTTACCGGTGCATTCCTATTGTTAACAATTTGCGGAATACCGTTATCTATTCCGGCTTTGATTGGCTTATTAATCTTAATGGGTGTTGTCATCAACAATGGTATTTTGGCGGTCGATTACACAAACCAAGCGCGTCGTGACGGCTTATCCGTAAAGGAAGCTTTGGTGTCCGCTATGCACACGCGTATGCGTCCAATTTTTATGACTGCCTTAACAACAATATTAGCCATGGTGCCGATGGCGTTTGGCTGGTCGCTATTTAATCCCGGCGGCAGTAGTGCGATGATGCAACCCTTGGCGGTAGTATCTATTGGTGGTTTACTGTTTGGTACAGTAACAACTTTAATTGTTGTACCGGCTTTTTATGCAATTTTTTGTCGTAATAAAAAAATGACAACAACTGTAAAATAAGTTGCCAAAATTGCTGTTTCACGTTAAGTTATCAGTATGGAATGGTTATGGCTATGTTTAGCGATTGTTGGTCTTGGACTGTTATGGTTGTTAATCATGGGAATTGAAAAATTAGCTGAACGATTAAAGGATCATGATGAGGCGCGTCGTTTGGCAACAAAAAAGATTGCGAAGCGTACAGCAGAGGCGGATGCTGAATTTATGGAACAAGAATATGAGAAAGCGGTTGCCAAGGCTGAGGCGGAAGATTTTATTATTAATGGTGATTATGGTGATGATAAACCAGAAAATGCTGCGGCCTTACGAGAAGCAATTGATACTTTAAGCGCAGAAGAATTGGTATCTTCGGTCGCCAGGCGAATTATGGGTGAACCACAGGGAACAGAAAGTATTGCGGCTACCCAATCAGCCTTTATCCAAAAACCAGTACGAAAAGTTGTTGCCAAGGGGGATGGGGTTACTCCAATTAAAGTTAAGTCATCCAATAGCAAACCAGCTTTAAGTAAATCTGAACAAAAAATGTTGAAAAAAATTAAGCAGGGGGATTGACTTTTCCCCCTTTTTTAGGGTATCATTAAAACCGAAAGGGGAAAAAATGAAAAAAATCAATTTATTATTAAGTTCATTGGTGATAGCTTTGGTTGTTTTCTTAATTGGCGGTACGATAATTGTGCCAGCAATGCAATTAAAAGCAACGTCATTATCTGCTGCATCAGCCGGTA
>JAFZUF010000035.1 GCA_017618475.1 Clostridia bacterium | reverse complement strand
ATGATTGATAATTACAAAAAAATTTTACAAACTGATGAAGCAACGGTTAAGAAAATCCTTCTAAAACAACCATCTTTGGCTTATTTGGATATTGAAGATAATGTTGTTCCGACTTTAAAATTTTATCGGGATACTTTGAAGATTGATCAGCCCACGTTAACTAAGATGGTATTGCAAAATCAACGAATAATTGGTTTTAATATTGAAACAAGTTTAACTTCGGTCAAAAGTAAAATTGATAAATTAAAAGAAGTGATGCCGTTAGCAGAACTGCGTGAAAAGATCATTGCATATCCAATGATATTAAATACTCCAGCGCAAGCGTTCAAAGTGCGTTATATGTTGGCGGCATTAGCGGATGATTATATTAGGAAAAATCAGCGTTATACTGGTAAAAAAGAAAAATTTAGTATTACCGAACGTTTTTTTAAAACTGGGTATATGACAGGTCAAGACAAGGTTTGGGCGCGTTTTAATTATCTGGTAGAACATAATTTTAAAGCCATGAATTATCTTTATTATGGTGATTCTCAGTTTCAACAATGGGTAAGAGCCCCAAAAAATGCGGATTTAATTAAAAAATATCCGTTGGATGCTAATGCGTTAAATCAGATCGAACAAAAATATAACCAAATTAAAGGCAAATCGAAAAATACGAAAAAATTGCGTCATTTAAAATTCGACCCACAAGAACTGGCTGCATATCACATGAAACGTTCTGCGGCAGAACTTATTGTTCCAGATGACATGAGCGTGACAAAATAATTTTTTTGACAAAATGATTAATAAAAAAAAGATAACGGCAGATTTTATTTGTCGTTTTTTTGCTTTAGAGATATAATTATCTTTATATAAAAAAAGGAGAAAAGAAAGAAAAAAATGAAAATTGAAAAAATTGTTGCTAGTGAAATTTTGGACAGTCGTGGCAATCCAACTGTGACCGTTTGGGTCAATGGACACCAAGCCAGCGTGCCAAGTGGGGCTTCGACCGGCGAATGGGAAGCGGTAGAATTGCGCGACGGCGATAAAAAACGCTTCAATGGTAAAGGCGTCTTGAAGGCGGTGGAAAACGTGAACAAAGTTATTGCGCCGGCTTTCATTGGTAAAGACGTTAGCGAACAAATTAAAATCGACCATGAAATGTGCCATTTGGACGGCACCAACAACAAAGGCAAGTTAGGTGCGAACGCGATTTTGGGCGTTTCTTGTGCTTGTGCTTATGCGGCGGCGGCCGACGAAGGTCAAGAACCATTTGAATACATTGCTGATTTGTATGAACAAGTTGGTGGTAAACGTGCGCCATTATCCAAGGGTAAAGCACCAGTGGTCAACACCATTCCCAGTTTCAACATTATTAACGGTGGTGCGCATGCCGACAGCGGTATCGATTGCCAAGAATTTATGATTCAACCAATCAGTGGTAAAACTTTTGCCGACAAAGTACGTATGGCTTCCGAAATTACGCAAGCGTTAAAAAAGATTTTGGCGGAAAAAGGTTTGGTTACCGCGGTTGGTGACGAAGGTGGTTTCGCACCACGCTTGGATACCGCCAGCCCAATTGCTGGGGCGATCGAATTAATTACCGCGGCGATTGAAAAAGCGGGTTACACCCCAATTAAAGACGTGGTTATTGCGTTGGACGTAGCGGCTTCCGAATTCTATGATAAGGAAACTGGCCACTATGTGATGAAAGGCGAAAAACAAGATTTGCCCAGTGGTCAATACGTTGAATATATTGCTAACTTGGTAGAAAAATATCCAATCTTGAAATCAATCGAAGATCCATTGGATCAAAATGATTGGGACGGTTATGCATCTTTGACCAAACGTATTGGCAACAAGATTACCATTGTCGGCGATGATTTCTTTGTAACTAACAAAGAACGTTTGGCGAAAGGTATCAACATTGGCGCTTGTAACGCAATTTTGATTAAATTGAACCAAATTGGTACTTTGACCGAAACTTTGGAAACCATTGCTTTGGCGAAGAACAATAACTATAAAGTCATGATTTCACACCGCAGTGGTGAAACCAGCGACACGATTATCGCCGACTTGGCGGTGGCTACCGATGCCGAATTTATCAAATCGGGTGCGCCGGTACGTGGCGAACGTGTTTGCAAATACAACCGCATCATGAACATTGAACGCGGTCTTCGTTAATTTGCGAACTAATTATTGAAAATGAAAAACACCGTTCTGCGCGGTGTTTTTTTATTTTACAAAATTAGTTTTGGCAACTTTGGGATTAGTGGGGGTGGTGATGCCGGCGGTTTTGCCCACGTCCAAGCACTTTAACAGCCACGCCATGTTGTGCGCCAGGTGGGTTAAGGTTTGGGTGCCTTCCGCATCGGCGGTCGGGGTGCCGGCGGTGTCGCGGTAAACTTGATTCCAGTAAGTCGACGAGACAATCGGCATTTGGTTAATCGTAAAATATTTGTTGATGACGTCCAGGCTGGCGGTGGTGCCGGCACGACGGGCAGTCAAAATGGCGGCGGCGGGTTTGTGATGCAGAAATTGTCCGCCGGCGTAAAAAATGCGGTCCATGGCCGATAAAATCGCACCGCTGGGGTGGGCGTAATAAACGGGACTGCCGAAAATGAAACCGTCCGCGTTTTGGGCTTTGGCAATAAAGGTGTTCACGCTGTCGTCCTTGAAAACACAAGCGGTGGTGTCTTGCTTGCATCCATTACAACCAATGCAATCATGAATGGCGCCGGCACCAAGTTGAATAATTTCGGTGTCGATGCCGTCTTGGTTAAGTGTGGTTGCCACAATTTCTAAGGCTTGGTTGGTGCAACCGTGCGCGTGCGTGCTGCCGTTCAATAGTAAAACTTTCATATCTATGCATATTAAGTGGGGAAGAAAAAATTGTCAAACGCCGGTTAATTAGCACTTGTAAAATTTTGT
>JAFZUF010000003.1 GCA_017618475.1 Clostridia bacterium | reverse complement strand
CGGTAAAAATGACAACTCAATCAGGTAGTTTGCATGCAAGTGTGATTAAGGGTGGTTTGCATTTTATTGCGGGCAGTGCCAGTTTACCATTGGCGGTAGCTACGTTGAACGTTGAAAAGGTAACTGGTGAAACTAAAGTTGAAAACTACGGTTTTGGTGGTGTTACGGTACACAACGCCGATGGTGATGTTACAATTAAAAGTTCAGAAATTGGCGGTGGAATAATTGATGTCAGCTTTGCAAATGGTGCCAATGAAAGTAATAAATTAACGATTGTCGGTTATGACGGTAATATTAGTGCTAGCAATATCAATGGTGGCATTGTTGATATTTCGGTTGCTGGCGGTTTGCTGCGAGCGGGATATGCTAATGTTAATGTACAATTTAATCAAGTTGGTACGGCAACTATTCGTACTGGTTCTTATCCAGATGCCGGTTCTAATTGGGGAAATGTTGACGTTAGACTAGGCGATCATTGTAACGATTTAAATTTATTCGTTTATCATGCGCGTTCTGTGGATGTAAGTGAAAGGTGTAATTCAGGCAATCAGAGTATTTTGGTTAACCAAAATGAAAGTGGAACTTTATCAAATTATATCACGGTAAGTGACAACAGTGGGACAGTCGGTACGATAAAAATTTATTCACAAACTAACGTTTATTTGTCGTAGAGAATGTTTTTTACTTGACGATAAATCATAGAAAAAATATAATTATACATACTAGTTTGATAGAAAAACATGGGGGGAAAAACATTTGAAAAAACGCGGTCTAGTTGGTTTGTTAATCGTTAGTTTTATTGCGATCACCGCGGTTATTGGTGTTATTTTTGCTTTCCGTAATACTGGACGTCAGACTGACGTTTATGGTGATGTTACTATTTCTGTAGATAAATCTGATATAAAGCTGGAAATTGAGTTAGAAAAAGATTCTACTGCGGATAATAGATTTAGAATTGTTGAAACCGAACTTTCGTCGGCAGAATTAACCATAACGGTTGGTGGTTTACCTGATAGTGCAGATCGACGCGTGGAATGGAACGAAAGTTCAATTAGTAATGGTATTGTTAGTATCGAACGTATCGGTAGCGAAAGTGAGGCGGGGCGAACAGGAATTAATACCTTCCGTGTTACCGGAAAAAATGGTGGTGCGCCGGTGTCGATTATCTTTACCACGGTATCGGGTGGACAAACAGTTGTAGTTAATGTTTCTGTCAGTTTGATTGCCAAAGATATGAAAATTGGTGAGAAATCGCATTTTGGTGTACGCCAAGGTGCAAATGCTGTTAATTTAACCGCGGATAGTATTTTAAGCAAATTTGTTTTTTATGCACATCCTGACGATGTCGGAAAGATTTATACGGCTAATAAATTTCCGGTTGAATATCGTTTAGGTCAAAATTATACCGGAATTAGTTTAGAAAATAATCTTTTAACCGTTACGGATGAGGCAACTTGTGTTGATCAGTACATAAACTTGCAAGTTAAATTGCCGGCAATGACGAATTGGTTAGATGTACCTTTTTATGTTTTTCCAGCGACGGAGAAAGTAATTGTAAGCAGTTCGG
>JAFZUF010000034.1 GCA_017618475.1 Clostridia bacterium | reverse complement strand
GCGCATGTTGCTTTTATTGATAATCCTAAAATTACCTTGAAACAAATTTTGAAGATTATCAAGGGGCCAGATTTTCCAACGGCGGGTTGGATTGTAGCGGATGACAATATGATTCAAGCCTATGAAACCGGACGTGGTAAAGTGGTTATGTCGGGTAGGGTACATATTGAAGTTGAAGGTGATAAGCGCAATATTGTTATTACCGAATTGCCATACCAAGTCAACAAAGTTCAATTACAAAAAAACATTGCCGATTTGCGCGAAAGTAAAAAAGGCGATTTGCAAAATATTACCGAAATTCGTGATGAATCCGACCGTAATGGTATGCGCATCTTGATTAAGTTGCGTAAGGATACCGATGCGCACAAAATCGTGGAGCAGTTATATAAATTTACACAATTGCGTTGTAACTTTAATTATAACATGGTCGCGATTGCGGAAGGCAAACCCCGTCAAATGGGCTTGTTGCAAATCATCGAATATTACGTGAACTACCAACGTCAAGTCATTTACAAGCGTTCGGTCTTTGAACTTGACCAGGCCAAAGAACGCGCGCATATCTTGGAAGGCTTAATGGTGGCGGTCAAAAACATTGATGAAGTCATCAAGATTATTAAAACCAGTAAACACACCAGTGAAGCCCGTGAGCGTTTGCAAAAACGTTTCAATTTAAGCGAACGCCAAGCTCAAGCGATTTTGGATTTGCGTTTGGCACGTTTGACCAACTTGGAAGTTTTGAAATTAGAGCAAGAATTAAAAGAATTGCATGAATTGATTGAACGGTTGACCGCCATTATTAACAGTAAAAAATTACAATTTGAAGTGGTTAAAACCGAAATGTTGGCGATTAAGAAACGCTTCAAAATTGAACGTCGCACACGTGTCGTAAGTAAGTTAGAAGATGTTGCTGTTACCGCCGATGATGATGAAGTGCCGGTAGAAGACGTTGTGATGACGATTACGGCGGCGGGTAATATTCAACGTTTGCCAAAAAAACACTTTAACTTGAGTAATACGGCGGCGGTTGATGGTATGCGCGAACAAGATGTTCACACTGTGGCTGTATTAACCCAAACCGACAAGCTATTACATATCTTTACCAATTTAGGTAAGTGTTACAAATTGTTCGGTGGTGATGTTCCGGAATGCCGTTTGAAAGATAAAGGTATTACCTTGAAAACCTTGTTCCCGACCGCGTTACCGCAAGAGTATCCAGTGGCAATTTATCCCGCGAATGCCGATGCGTTACCGGAATATGATTTGGTTTGGTTATCGAAAACCGGTATGATTAAACGTTCGAAATTTAGCGATGCTTGTGGCGTGATTAAGTCAGTCTTCGACGTTTACAAGATTCGCGAAGACCGTCGCGATGAAATCATGGCTGTGCAAAAATTACCAAAGAACCGTACGATCTTGATGATTACCAACGTGGGGAACGTTTTGAATGCGGCTACCGGTGATGTTCCGGTACAAGGTCGTATTGCATCCGGTGTTAAAGGTATGCAAATGGATGACAGCGCGTGGTTGGCTGGTATTTCGACCGCGGAAGGTTCGGGCTATGCCGTAATGGTAACGAACTTAGGTAATGCCAAAAAGGTCGCGATGAAAGATATCGACAAAATGGTGCGTTACCGTAAAGGTTTGACGATTGCTACCGGTATGGCGAAAGGTGAAGAAATTATCTTTGCAGCTTTCGCGCGCCCGGATGATGATTTAGTGGTCAAGACCGAAAGCGGTAATTTGTTAGCGCGTACTGTAGATAAATTACCAAGCATTAACCGTGTCGGCAAGATGAAGAATGTGTTTGGTAAACAACCGTTGGTTAAAGCTTGGTTGCACCGTACGAATTTCGCGACCCCAGAGTATTAAGACTGCGGGCAATGATTTTGGCGCAATCACGGATAACAACGTCAATGTCTTTGGGTACTACGTGATAGATTTGGTTTTCGTTTAACGTCATAATGGTGCAAACTGGCACGCCAATGGCCAATACCGGCACCCCTAATAATTTACGGTTAATGGTTTGGTTATCACGACCAATGCCACTGCCGGGGGTGATACCGCTGGTACAAATTTGATAGTTCGTGCCGATGCGTGTTGGTGTGGCACTAACCAGACTGTCGATGACGATGACGGCGGTAGGGTGAACAAGACGGGTAATGGCTTGAATGGCTGCCACTGAGTTAATGCCAGTAACACCAAAAACGCAGGGTTCAAAAGTGACTAATTGGTTACCGGTTTTGATTTGTTCTAAAACACAAGGACCCAAACTGTCGGCGACAAATTTGTCGTTACCTAAACCTACAATCAAAATTTTACCGGTGGTGGGTAGTACTGAAAGCAGGGCGTTTTTTAAAGCATTGACAATGTGATGTGTTTTACTTCGTTGAGTGTCAAGATTGAAATAGGTGCCAACAGGTTTACCAATGGTGCGGGCGGCAGCATTTGTTTGAATAGTTGTGGTTTGTATGGTAATGCCTGCTTGACAGATTGTCGATACCGTAAGACCGGCGGTGTGGTGCGGTGTGCGACGCAATAATTCACACGCTAAGTCAGTGACAGATTGCATAATCATATTATGGTCTAAAACGTAAAAAAAGTTCTTGAAGAAAAGACTTGCAAATTTACGATAAGCTGTGTATAATAGTCTTTATATGGCAAACATTAAAAGTGCAATTAAAAGAATCAGTGTGACGAAAACAAAACATGACCAAAATCGTCCGGTCAAAACGCAAATTGCGAACGAAATTAAAAAATTTAAAGCAGCTTTGGCGGCGAAAGAATTAAAACACGCAGAAAGTCAATTAAACGTGGTTTTCTCGGTTCTTGATGCTGCGGCGGTCGATAACGTCATTCATAAAAACAAAGCTAATCGCCAAAAATCTAAATTAGCGGCGGAATTGGCTAAGGCACAAACCAAAACCACTAAAAAAAGTGCGTAATTGATTAATTGATTCGAAATAAAAAAAGCAAGGCATCGACCTTGCTTTTCTTATTGTCTTGTTTTTCTTTGTTAAGCTTGTGGGGTGGTGGGTTCAACTTTTTTGCCATCAACGTAAACACGTTTTTGGTTAATCGCAATTTTTTTCATTACTGCATCTTCTAAGGATATTCCCAACATTTCGGCTAGGCCCAAGGTAAAAATGGCAACGTCGGCCAACTCTAAACTGATTTCTTCGGTATCTTTTTTCTTTAACCAAGCATCATAGGCTTCGGCAACTTCGCCGTACAAATAACAAAATTCTTGGTGGATATTAGTCAAATTGAAATGTTTTTCGACTTTGTTTTTGTAAATGACTTTTTGCAATTCGTCTAAACTAACCATGGTTTGTGTTTCCTTTTAAGTTTAAAATTTATTTTTTAGCAACTAATTTTCCAAAGAAAGCGCGCATCTTATTTTTGCCTTTGATAGTAATTGTGTGCGATGAAAAGGATTTTTTATTACTGATACGGTAAAGTTCTTCCGCCACAGTTTCGGGGGCAGTACCGGTTTGTTCGGCATATTCCAAACGGCCAATGTCATTGCTGATACGATAACGATAAGCTTTGTTCATTGAATCTTGCTTAATGCGATTTTCGGTAAAATTAGTTTTACATGTTGATAACGAAACCGTAACTACGTCAATTTTTAACGGTTCAATTTCTTTACGCAAAGCAGTGGTAAAAGTTTCCATGGCTTTCTTGCTGGCACAATAAATGCTATTGAAAGCTGGGGCAGAGTTGGCCATGGTACAAGAAATATTAATAATTTTACCTTTACGGTGTTCACGCATAAAAGGAATCACAGCTTGACAAGCGCTGACCACACCCAAGAAGTTGGTGTTCATCACTTTGACAATGTCGGTGGTTAATAATTCTTCCACGGCACCCGATAAGCCAATACCGGCGTTGTTAATTAAAACGTCAATTTGACCTTCTTTGTTATAAACTTTACGAATTGATTCCTTAATTGAATCGGGATTAGAAACGTCAGTTTCAATAAAGTTAATGTTATCGTCGTTACCTTTTTCGCGGGAAAGATTGTAGACGATGTCAGCGTATAACGAAAAACAGTGTGCTGCCGCTAAACCAATGCCGGAAGATGCGCCAGTAATTACCACTACACGTTTATGCCAAGTCGATGGATCCGCCAAAGCAGTTACGTCGCTTACGGGTTTATTAACTGCGTCGATTTGTTCTGATTCTAAACGCTTTTCTAAAACGCTCAACGCATCATCTAAATCCAATGGCTCATCGGTAGAAATTTTATAATCATTTTGTCCCAAATTAAACTTATTCTTATTTTTCATATCAAAAGATAGTATACTCTATCTATTGTCTTTTCTCAACTATTTTTAAAATTTTTTATCATAAAATGTTAATTTGACAACAGTTTTTCATTCGTTATACCATATTTCATATGGAAATTACAGTAATTGCAACAACTCATCCTGATCATCAGACACCGAAAAAGGAATTAGATCGCTTTGGCGGTATGGCGGCTGGGGTGTGTTACATGGCGCACGACTTCGCAACTTTACGGGCGGAAGACGAAGAAAAAACTTTTCGACGCGTAGAAATGACTAAAAGTAACGGTCATCACAGCGTTTATGATCATGCGACGATTACGTTATATTTACACTGTATCCCGCGAGTATTGGAAGGTATGTTGGATAATGAACGTTACATGGTGTCTTCGGTGAAGAGCGGTCGTTATACGTTGCATCCTTTACCGGACGACGAACAGAAACTCTATGATAAATGGCAAGCCAAGTTTACTGATTTAATTCGTAATGAATATCAAGCGAAATACCCACATTATTTTACCGATAACAAAATTAAAAAATTGGCCATGGAAAATGCTCGTTATTTGACCAGCTGTTTTACCATGGTGTCGATGTTGCATACTGTTTCTTATCGTCAATTAAATTATTTGTACGGATTTTTCAGTGATTACGCGCAGAAAATTGCCGCAAGCCAACATCCTTTTGAAAAACAACTTTATCCGTACATTGTAGAATTTGTGAAGCAGTTAGCAAGTACCGGTTATATCGATGAGGCTTTAACCCATAACGGTAAGAATCGGCAAGTATCAATGTTTCGTGACCGACCTGTTATGGAATATTTTGGTGATGTTTATGCGACCAATTTCCGTTGCTCGTTTGCGGTATATATGCATTTGAACCGTCATCGTACTCTGAAGTATTATTTACAAACGCCGGCGGAACCCACTGAGTTGGAATTTTATGTACCCGAATTAATTGCTGATAAGGATGATTTACGTACCGAGTGGTTGTCCGATTTGGAACAATTACGTGACCATTATCCGCAAGCTATGTTAGTTGATGTCAGTGAAATGGGCAACTTGGAAGATTTTATTTTGAAAGCGATTGAACGTAAATGTTCATCAGTATTATTGGAAACCACGCGTGTGGTGAATGATGTCCTGAACCGCTATCAAAAAGCGTTAGAGAAAATGGGACATCCTGGGGCAGTAGATTTAGCCAAAATGCAAAAAGGTGCCAAATGCACCTTTCCGAATTTCAAATGTCCAAATCCATGCGGTTTTGCTTTGGGCGTAAATGAAAAACGTAAAATTTAATTTACGCTAACCAAATTAAGTCTTTGTGAACACATAGGCAAATAATATCCATAATCCAAAATACCGGACACCAGCCTAAGAAGATACGTAAAATCGCGAAACCATATTGTTCACGTTGAAAGCAAATAATGATGCCAAAAATCCAACTTATGATTGGTAAGATTGCAATAATCAAGGACGGAACAAAGCCAAGTCCAAAATAAGCGCGTTGAGCCATATTCGTAGTATATATGTGTTAAATATATCTTGCAAGCGTTTTTCCCAAAAAAATCAAAATTTCATCAATTTTTATAAAAAAACGGCTTAAAAACAATTAAGTTGTAACCTAAACTTAAATAAATGGCTAAAAAAATTATACCGAGCTGAAATTTACGTGATCTTAAAAAGAAGTTTATTTTAAATTTAGAAAAATAATTTTAATCGATTTCATAAAAAAAGACCCAATTTATAGTCACAGACTTTTGAAACTAGCCAAATAATTAACACTTTAACTTGAAAAAGTTAGAGTGTTATTTTATTCTCTCTTAACCAGTCAACAAAACGGATATTATGCCGTTGTCATAGGTTGTCGTAATAATCATAACAATTAGTATTATTAGACATACATTTTAACCTTGACAACAAAAAATGTCCGTTTACACTAAAAACAAAAGAGAAAAAAGAAGAAAGAGTGTCGTGCGTTTGCTCTGTCAGCACACACTCTTTCTTTCAATTAGATTTATTTGTTGTGCTTGTCTTCGTTGGAGCGAAGCGACAACGACTTGTATTAAGACAAGCACACGTTTAAATGCCAAATATAAAAAATTAAGTTAAAACTAAGACTTTTTATGATTTTTATGTTACACTATACATAATTTAAGGAGTGTTATTAAATGAAAATATTATATGTACATCATGGAAATAGAAAATTGGGTAATCCACCTACACAGAATGATGACTTAACCGAAATTGGTTACAAAGATTGCGAATTGGTTGCTGAATTATTAAATAATAAGACAGTAAAAGATAATATAAAAGCAATTTATACTTCAGATTTTTTTAGATGTAAAAAAACCGCAGAAATAATAAATAAATATTTAAATGTACCTATTATGGAAGATAGTAGATTAAATGAATTTAAAAGTATTGAGAACGAACAATGGGTAGATTTACAAAACAGAGTTTCTATGTGTATAGATGACATTATACAAAAATATAACAATGATGACATAGTTGTATGTGTCACAAGCGGAATCAATATTGTTTCTTTCATAAACAAAGCATATAATTTGCAATCATCAAATGATGCTCCTTTTTTAGGAATTCCTTCTTGTTGTCCAATAATTTTTGATTATAAAAAATAATTGTAACAAAGATAAAATGGCTCAGTTGTTTCTGAACCATTTTTTTGCAAGTTTCAATTATGCGCTACTATAGGTCTTTTTTTGTTTGGAGCTGTTGAACGGACTTGAACCGTCGACCTCCGCCTTACCAAGGCGGTGCACTACCGACTGTGCTACAACAGCAAGATTGCTATCGTTAAGTAGTATACCATAGTAGGTTGTTTTTGTAAATCAAAAGATAGCAATTCGCGAATTAGATATTAAAAATAAGTTTCACGTTTTTTGGTAATGTTACGTTTAGCACGAGTTTTCAGGTCTTTGCTGGTGACTTCTAAGTTGATACGACCTTTAGTTACGTCAATTTCAATCATGTCGCCGTTTTGTAGGTTGGCAAAATCTTGGTTGGCATAACCATCTGGTGTGATGTGTGCTACGGTTAAAACTGGAGTAGCGGCACAGAAACCATCTGTGATTAAAGCAATACTGTCCGCTTTGTTCATGGCTTGAATTGTGTGTGCCACAATTGAAACGTCACAATCGCTGCAAGCTTGTAGAACCACGATACCACTATCAATCGCGTTGGAGCTTAACGCGGTAATGGCATCGGTAATTGAACTGTAAACCCAAGCTTGTCCGTTCATCGTAAGCGGTGCGGTGTTGCTGGAAACAACGTATGCCTGGTCAAAATTAGATTTCAAAGGCGTGTATAAATTAGCCGGCAATTTTAAGTCAACCATTTCAAAGATTTTTTGGAACATAATTAAACCAGCGATACTGCCACCATTGGTTTGGTATTGACCCAATTTTTCGTTCATGGTGCGTTTGCTGATTAAACGCTTAGGCGTAATAATATCGTTTGCCATTTCCATGATTTTGTTACTGGCGGTCAAAGCTAAATTCAAAATCGCACCGGTGTTAGCTGGTGTAGTTGTGGCACCGGTAACTGTCAGTTCAAAGGCTTCAATCATGCGGTAAAAATCCAAAGTTAAAGTGTCAAGATTGGGTGTGCCGTTTTGGTTGTGATAAGCGTCGCCAACGTTTTCAATATCACCGGCTTTGATTTCACGGGTGGCAATTTTGCCCGCCGCCGCCAAAAGTCGGACGTCATAATCTTCATTGATACCTGTCGGCATTAACAAAACGGGGCAGTTAGTTTGGGTGCAACCTTTTAAGATGCCTAAACCCATGACGTAGTTGTCAATTATCGCCACAACACCATCCAAAAGTTGGGTGCGGACAATGCCGGCGACATGGTTAGCAACCATGTTTGAGTAGTCATACGCGTATTTTGCTGTTGCGGGGGCCAAACGTTGCAAGTCGGTAAAATCGGTAACTTGCATGGTTAATGCTAATCCGCCGGCTTGACGAATACCGCAAGCTAGGTTGTTAATAATCGCTTTGTTGCCACCCTGGGTACAGTTTAAAATCCCAATCACAGTGGCATTAGTGTTACCTTGTAAAGGTTGTCCGTGAGCCGCTAAATCGGCTTGCTTCATAATGCGAGTGCTTTTATCAAAGGTTTTTATATTCATATCTTATTATTATAGCACCGCATCCTGTCTTCCTGCAAGATAATTGTTCATAAATTTAACCAAATCATAGCCTAATTGGTCTTCTAAAGCGTGGGTAAGGCTGGTAAATGTGGCAAAACCGTAGCAATGGTCGGTGGCGTATTGCGCCAAGGCGGCGTTCAGATTTTCATAGCCAACCATCTCATGGATAGCATAAAACAGTAACATACCGCGTGCATAAGTATTAATTGTATATTCGGTTGACATTTTGTATTGGGTAGTGCTGTTGTACATTTGGCGGGTGTAGTACACTCCATATTCGTCCATAATACTTTCGAACATTTTAATACTAGTTTTGTTTTGTTCGGCAATTTCGTCCAAAGTTTTGCCGTATTGGGGGTGTGTTTCAAAAAAGACCGCTGTACAATATTCCGCTAAGCCTTCGTCAATCCAAGCCGTGCGAATTTGGTTGTTACCAACTAAGCCGTACCACCATTGGTGGGCAATTTCGTGAACAATGACGTTTTGATATTGGAGTTGGTCGGTGACGTCTAAGGAAATGTAAACCAAAGCACCATATTCCATGCCGCCTTGGTTGAAGTCGGTTTGCACCACGGATAAAGTACTGTACGGATAGTCAATGAATGTGTTGGAAAAATAGGCTAAAGCATTGCAAGCGGTGTAAAGGCTGATGTCCGGAATTTCATCGTTCAAATAATAGTAGGTTACTGTCGTGTCACCAACTTCACGGGTTAAGGTTTGAAAGTCACGTGACATGACGATGGCGAAGTCGCGTAATACATAGCCTTGATAGTGGTTGGTGTTGATTTCGGTACCGCTGGTGGCAATTTGATAACCGACGGGTGCGGTAATGGTTACGTCAAAATTGTATGGTTCATTATAAAATGGGTCACCGTTGTAACTGTATGGATAAGTTTGCCAGCCGTTGTCATAAACCACCGGAATTGCGTAAAAGTTACCCAAGTTGACCGCGTGGTCGGTATAGCCTAGGCGATGTTTTACATTGGCTAATTTAACGGTATATTGCAAGTCAATGTCAATACTGTCGCCCACCTTTAAACCATGCGATAAAGGTACGGTGATGACGGTGTTATCTTCGCCACCAATTAAAATGTGAGGTGTGGTAACTTTAGCGTAACCTTCATCAAAACCATTTGGGTAGGCGCGGTCAACTTCTGCGGGTGCGACGGCGGGGTAGGCGGCATTTTTTTTGAAAGCGTTGCCATATAAATGAAACTTGACGTCGAACAGTGTTTGGGTGCTGTGGTTAATATAGGTGGTGGTTTGGTTAACCGCCAAAGTATGACTTTCTTCGTTATAATTGCAATCCAATTTAATTGTACCAAAATCTTGTGCGGTGGCGGCTAAACCATAGAGTGGTGTTTTGTGGGTTAAACTTTGGCCAATACCAAAAGCGCTAATGGCAATCACGGCACTTAAAATACAAGCTAAGGTGATTGCAAAGATTCGGCGTTTAATTTTTGTATCCATATTCATAAATATTAAAGCGGCGATTTTAAAAAGACTTTGACATTTCGACAAATTCTGAATTACACTTAAATCCGTTATGGCTAAATATATTTTCGTAACGGGTGGTGTGGTTTCTGGCTTAGGCAAGGGAATTACCGCGGCTAGTTTAGGTAAATTATTAAGATTGCGAGGCTACAAAGTTTCGGTACAAAAAATTGACCCTTATTTAAATATTGATCCCGGTACGATGAGCCCATATGAACATGGTGAAGTTTTTGTGACTGATGATGGTGCTGAAACCGATTTAGATATTGGTCATTATGAACGCTTTTTAGATATTAATTGTTCACGTAAGTCGGGTATTACGACCGGACAAATTTATTCTAGTATTTTAACTAAAGAACGTCGTGGCGATTATTTGGGACACACGGTGCAAATTGTGCCACACGTTACTAACGAAATTAAAGATTACATGCGGGCAATTGGTGAAGGTCAAGATATTGTAATTATTGAAATCGGTGGTACGGTGGGTGACATGGAACAAGCCGTTTACATTGAAGCTATTCGTCAATTCCGTCATGAGCTGGGGGCGGGTAACAGTGTTTCCGTGCATGTTACGTTAATCCCGTATATTGCGTCCAGTGGGGAAATTAAAACTAAACCAACCCAAAACAGTGTGAAAGATTTGCAACAACAAGGTGTTTTTGCCGACGTGTTGGTTTGTCGTACAACTGCCGATGTGGAACTTGACCAAGAACACCGTGATAAAATTGCCATGTTTTGCAGCTTAGATAATCAAGAAGACGTTATTCATAACCGCGATTGTCGCACGATTTATGAAGTACCTTTAATGTTTGCGAAACAAAATTTTGACACAATCGTCTTAAAGAAATTAGGTTTGAAATTAAATCAATGTGATTTAACTGCTTGGACCAAAATGGTCGATAAGCTTTGCGATGACAGTTTACCTGAAGTTACCGTAGCAATTGTAGGTAAATATGTCGCAGTGGCAGATGCATATATCAGTGTGACCGAAGCATTAAAACATGCGGGTATTACTAATAATGTACGTGTGAAAGTTAAATTGGTTGATGCCGAAAATATTGAACGTGATGGTGCGGCGGTTTGGTTGAAAGACGTACAAGGTGTGATTGTACCGGGTGGTTTTGGTAATCGAGGTATTGAAGGTAAAATTGCGACAATTGAATATTTGCGCCAAAATAATATTCCATTTTTAGGTATTTGTTTGGGCATGCAAACTTCAGTGATTGAATTCGCGCGTAATGTTTGTCATTTGCAAGATGCAAACAGTACTGAGTTTGTGGAAAATACCAAAAATTCCGTGATTCATTTAATTGATGAACAAAAAGAAATTCACACCAAAGGCGGTACGATGCGCTTAGGGTTGTATGATTGCCAAATTGAACCGAATACCTTGGCAGCGAAATTGTATGGTAAAAATATGATTAAAGAACGCCATCGTCATCGTTATGAATTTAACAATGATTATCGCGCCCAATTTGAAAAGGCCGGTTTGGTGGTTAGTGGGGTTAATCCGCAAGCCAACTTGGTGGAAATTGTGGAATTGCCTAATCATCCGTTTTTTATTGCGTGTCAATTTCATCCGGAATTATTATCGCGCCCAGAACATCCACACCCGTTGTTCCGTGGTTTAGTCGCGGCGGCAACCAACAAGTTGCCACAACAAAGTTCGTTTGAAAATCTTTAAACGCTTATTATTCGTGGCAATCATCTAAAAGTAATTTATCTGCCAACAGAGCAATAAATTCACCATTAGTGGGGCGGTCATTTTTGGTAAAGACTTGACTGCCAAAAAGATTGTTAATCATGTCAATTTTTCCGCGGTTCCAGCAAACTTCGATGGCGTGGCGAATGGCACGCTCAACTTTGCTGGGGGTAGTGCCATAATCCTTGGCTACGTCTGGATAAAGTCGTTTAGTAATTGTAGAAATAATGGTAGTGTCTTTAACGCACATTTTAATTGCAGTGCGTAGGTATTGATAACCTTTAATATGCGGCGGAATACCAATTGAGACAAAAATTTTGGATATTTGTTTATCCAATGATGGTATTTCTTCCGCTTTGGCGTTTTTAAAAAATTCGTTTAAGACTGTCATTGATTGCAGTTCGTGTGACTGTACCATGGTCAGTAATACCTTTTGTAAGTCTTCGCGTGAAAGTGTGGCTAAAGCCGTTTCAACTTTCGAAAATCCATTACTATCATTCATGAAATTATCATCCCCCATTTTTTTCGTCGATTTACGACGTATTAAGTTACATTTTGTCGAATAAACACGAAACACGCAACTAAACCCGTTATACATTTTTATACATTTTTCTGCATTTAACGTCAGCAGTGTGCATTGCATGTAAAAAAATATTGGTAAACGGTTTTTAGAATAATTGTTGACATTATAATTAAATGGGAATATATATATGTACGATTATGGGAGAAACATACATTAAATGTCCAAAGTGCGATTTAAACTATTGCACAAAAAAAGAAAAAATTTGCGCAAGTTGCAAACAAAAAATGAAGTCGATTTCTAACAACCTTTTAGATGCAGGTAAAGTCGCAGAATTAGGATTGTGCCCAATTTGTAAGATTAACTACATTACGGAAGATGAAACCGTTTGTTCGACTTGTTATGCAGAAACTGATTTAACCGACGAAGAAATTTCGGAAATGTATGGTGATAGTAAGCGTGCCGATGAAGACGACGATGATGAAGAAAACACCAACGATGATACGACCGATGACGATGACGACTTAACACCTGTCGATGATGACGACTTGGAATTGTTAAGTGTTGCGGGCATCAGCGATGACGATAGTTTGGACGATGACGATGCTGATGATGATTTGGGTGATCCATTGGATGATTTGGACGATGATGATGAATTGAAAGCGGAAATGGGCTTTGATGATGACGAAGATGATGATTTTGAGG
>JAFZUF010000033.1 GCA_017618475.1 Clostridia bacterium | reverse complement strand
CCGTTACTTAGTTATTAAACCGGGTGCAAGATAATTAATAATAAAAAGAACCTAACAATTTCCGTTAGGTTCTTTTTTTGCTAGTTTTAAAATTAGGTAACCATGGTTAATGACTTTTTGACAAAGTTTTTGTGAAATTTTTTTTAGAACTATTGAAATTAAAAATTGAGTGTGCCATAATAAAGCATGAAAAATAATAAAAAAAGTATAACTATAATTCCAACCAATAAAAAAGCAATTAAATCTGAAGACCGTATCGCAGTATCGTCTGCGCAAGGACAAGGTCCAGTATTTGAAATTAAATTGGATGAAAATCAAAACAAGATTAATTGTTCAATTTTGGTTGTTCCGGAAGGCAGCAGTGTGCTTGAACAAAAAAATAGTCGAGAAGCGTATATCGAATTGGATCGAATCCAATTTTATTATGAAGCTTGTGGTAAGTATCGTTCAATGGTGGAACAAAAAAATTTGCCGAACAGTGCTCTTTTACCACTGCTTAATGTAAAACAGGGTATTAAAAAAAAGGATTATACGCAAGTTTATTTAGCAATAAAGAGCAAGAAAAATATTTGGGAAGAAATCAATAAAGATTTACCAAAATTTCTTGAAAAATTAAATTTTGATTTATTAAAGCTTGGTCAATACAAACACGTTATATTCTTTAATAAAAATGGTGGCAGTGGTTATGATATAGATCATGAACATAGAGATAATCACAACGAGCTTGTCAATATTGATGCTGTCAAATTAAAGTTTAGTTATTATAACTTTAATACCGGGGAAGCTAAGGCCTCCAATTCCGTGGAGTTGTTGCATTCTGACGGAATCGAAAAGTGCTAATTGATTAAAAACGCCTGACCGGGCGTTTTTTAGTTACTTGTTCAGTATATTAACTAATTTATTAAGGGTTTTAAGCCATATTATTTCACGCCTATATATATAAGAAGTTGTCTAAATAACGTTGCTTTTTGTAGGTGTTTATGGTATAATTTTACATTATGAGTACGGAGAAAAAAGAGCAAAAAACTGCTGAAAAAACTTCACATTATGAAGCCAAAGACATTACGGTTTTGGAAGGGTTGGACCCGGTTCGTAAACGTCCTGGCATGTACATTGGTTCAACCGATACACGTGGTTTACACCACTTGATTACCGAAGTCGTTGATAACAGTGTCGACGAAGCATTGGCTGGTTATTGTACCGAAATTACTGTCACAATTGAACGTGATGGTTCGGTTTCAGTTTTGGATAATGGTCGTGGTATTCCAACCGGTATCCACCCGACCGAAAAAATTTCGGCGGTACAGTTGGTTTTAACCAAATTGCACGCGGGTGGTAAATTTGGTAAAGGTGGTTACACAATTTCTGGTGGTTTGCACGGGGTTGGTGTTTCCGTTGTTAACGCATTGTCAGAATGGTTGGAAGTTGAAGTTTACCAAAATGGTAAAACTTATCACCAATCTTATAACCGCGGTGTCCCACAAGCACCGTTAAAAGAAATTGGTAAAGCGACCAAAACCGGTACCAAAGTTACTTTCTATCCTGATGATGAAATTTTTGATACGATCGAATTTAACTATGAAACCATGAAAGTTCGTTTGCGCGAATTGGCGTTCTTGAACAAAGGTTTAATTATCAAATGTGCGGATTTGCGTCCAGGTCGTGAACATAAAGATACGTTTTGTTACAAGGGCGGGATTAAAGAGTTTGTGGAAAGCTTGAACAAAGGTAAAGACTTAATTATTCCGGAAATTATCCACATTACCAAGAAAAACAAAACTAACGAAGTTGACGTAGCGTTCCAATGGAATGATGGTTACAGTGAAAATATCCACGCTTATGCGAACAACATTAACACCGAAGAGGGTGGTGTCCACTTGATTGGTTTCCGTAACGCGTTAGCTAAAGCAATTAACGATTGCGGCAAAAAATTAAACCTTTTAAAAGAAAGTGATAAATTATCAATTGAAGATGTTTTGGAAGGTATTGTTGCGATTGTTTCTGTTAAATTGGAAAACCCACAATTTGAAGGTCAGACCAAAACTAAATTAGGTAACGCCTTCATGCGTGGTGAAGTGGAAAAAGTTGTGCAAGAAAAATTTGGCGAATTCTTGGAAGAAAACCCCAAAGCCGCCAAAGAATTAATTTTAAAATGTCAAACTGCGCGCAACGCCCGTGAGGCGGCTCGTCGTGCAAAAGATTTGGTTCACCGTAAAGGCGTGTTGGAAAATACCACTTTACCGGGTAAATTGGCGGACTGTACCGAACGCGACCCGAAATTCTGCGAAATTTACATCGTCGAGGGTGATAGTGCGGGTGGTACGGCTAAGCAAGGTCGTGACCGCAGGTTCCAAGCAATTTTGCCATTACGTGGTAAAATCTTAAACGTAGAAAAAGCTCGTTTGGCGCGTGTCTTGGAAAGTGAAACGATTAAGAACATGATTACGGCGTTTGGTTGCGGTATTCAAGAAGATTTCGATATTACACGTTTACGCTATCACAAAATTATTACCATGACCGATGCTGATGTGGATGGCAGTCACATTCGTATTTTGTTATTAACTTTCTTGTATCGTTTCATGCGTCCGTTGATTGAAGGCGGTTATGTCTATGCGGCGCAACCACCGTTGTATAAAATTACCAAAGGCAGTGAAGAGCTTTACGCGTACAGCGATGCTGAACTGGAAGAAATTATGGGTAAAGGTGCGCGTGGTAAAGCGAATGTTCAACGTTACAAAGGTTTGGGTGAAATGAACGCGGAACAATTGTGGGATACCACGATGAATCCGGCACATCGTACTTTGGTGCAAGTTACCTTGGAAGATGCGTTTGCTGCGGACGAAATTTTCTCGACTTTGATGGGTGAAAAAGCTGAATTGCGTCGTGAATACATTGAACGCAACGCGGCAAACTTCACACAGGATTTGGATATTTAAGGTGGGGGATAAGGAGTAATCATGAGAAAGAAAGATTATAGCGAAGAATTACAAGAAATTGTGGATAACACGAAATACGTCAAGGTTAAAATCGAAGACGAAATCCACAAATCGTTCATGTCCTATGCGATGATGGTTAACATGAGCCGTGCGATTCCGGACGTACGCGATGGTTTAAAACCGGTTCACCGTCGTATTTTGTATTCAATGCACGAATTAGGATTAACCCATGATAAACCGTTTAAAAAATGTGCGCGTATCGTCGGTGAATGTTTGGGTAAATATCACCCGCATGGTGATACGTCAGTTTATGATGCGTTGGTTCGTTTAGCGCAACCGTTTACGATTAACATGCCATTGATTGATGGTCATGGAAACTTTGGTTCAGTTGATGCGGACCCGCCGGCTGCGATGCGTTATACCGAAGCGCGTATGTCTGCGGTTGCCAGTGAAATGTTACGTGATATTGATAAAAACACGGTTGATTTCCGTCCGAACTTTGATGAAACCGAACAAGAACCGGTGGTTTTGCCTTCCCGTTTTCCGAACTTGTTGGTAAACGGTAGTGATGGTATTGCGGTTGGTATGGCGACCAACATTCCGCCCCACAACCTTGGTGAAGTGATTGATGGTGTCGTGGCGTTAATTGAAAATCCTGACATTGAAATTGAACAATTAATGCGCATTATTCCGGCGCCAGATTATCCGACCGGTGGTATTATTATGGGGCGTGCGGCTTTGCGCCATGCGTACAAAACTGGTCATGGTAACATTGTGTTACGT
>JAFZUF010000032.1 GCA_017618475.1 Clostridia bacterium | reverse complement strand
GTAAAGTTTCGGTACGATATGCATCACACAAAATCGCCAAGAATAATCGTTCCACACCTTGTGAACTTTCAATGACGGTGGGAATATATTTTTCGTTGGTCATTGGGTCTAAATATTCCATGGATTTTTTGGATAAGTTTTGGTGATTGGTTAAATCATGAACCCCGCGGTGGTGGGTACCATTTAATTCACCCCAACCGAATGGAAAGTGATATTCCATATCGCAAGCGGCCTTGGCATAGAACACTAATTTTTCGTGGTCGTGAAAACGCAGGTTTTGGGCGCGGACACCCAAGATGTCGGTTATGAAGTGCCAAATTTTTTGTTTGTATTTTTCGTACAAAGCCATTGATTCGTTCGCGTGGCAGAATAATTGATGTTCCATTTGTTCAAATTCAACAGTACGGAAAATAAAGTTACCCGGTGTAATTTCGTTACGGAACGCTTTACCAATTTGACCAATACCGAATGGTACTTTTAAACGCATACTGCGTTGCACATTTTGGAAATTGATATATTCGCTTTGCGCGGTTTCTGGACGTAAGAAAATTTGGTCGGCGTTATCTTTTGTGACACCGCGGTGTGTTTCAAACATTAAGTTAAATTGACGAATAGGTGTCCAATTAAATTTACCGCAATTTGGGCAAACTAAATGGTGTTGGTTAATATAATCTTCCAAAGCTTGGTTCGTCCAACCGTCTGCGTTAATGTTAGTATCATGGCTTTCAATTAATTTATCCGCACGTGTACGGGTTTGGCATGCTTTACAATCCATTAACGGGTCGGAAAAACCACTGACATGGCCACTGGCGACCCAAACATTACGGTTCATTAAAATGCCACCGTCTAAACCGACGCTGTTATCGTTGGCAGTGACAAATTCGTGCCACCATAATTGTTTAATGTGGTTCTTTAATTCCACACCTAACGGACCATAGTCCCATGTGTTGGCCAAGCCGTCGTAAATTTCTGACCCCGGAAAGACAAAACCACGACCTTTGCACATGGCAATAATCGTATCGATTGATGGTGTATCGTTCGTGGGGGTAGTGTTATTTGTTGTTTTTGTTGTCATCGTTGCTCCTTATTTTTTCTTTAAAACGGTAATGCCGTGCATGTATTTATGCAAAGCGGCGGGAATGTTTACGCTGCCATCTGGGTTTTGGAATTGTTCCAAAATTGCCGGAATCAAACGCGAAGTTGCTAAACCCGAACCGTTCAAAGTGTGTAATAAAATCGTTTTGCCGTCTGCATCTTTGGTGCGAATGTTCGCACGGCGTGCTTGATAATCGGTCGCGTTGGAAACGGACGAAACTTCTTTGTAACCTTTCATGGATGGAATGTAAACTTCTAAATCATAGGTTTTTGCCATACCGGCTGAACAATCGCCCGCCGCCAAAGCGGTAGTTTGAAAATGTAAGCCCAAACCTTCAATTAATTTTTGGCCGTTACGTACTAATTCTTCGAAAAACTGTGTACTTTGTTCGGGTTGGCAATAAACAAACATTTCGACCTTGTTAAATTGGTAACCACGAATCATGCCGCGTTCGTCAGTACGATAGGAACCCGCTTCCTTACGATAGCAGGGGGTATAACTGAAATAGCGCATGGGTAATTGTTTTGGGTCGATAATTTCGTCGCGATGCAAATTCAACAAGGCTGTTTCCGCGGTTGGTAACATAAATTTACTTTTCTTCGGATCTTTGTCAAAATCGGTTACAAACACGTCGTCAATAAATTTGGGAAATTGACCGGCCGCAAAACCACTTTGGTAATTCAACAAATGCGGTGGCAAGATAAATTTATAGCCATTTGCAATGTGGAAATCAATAAAATAATTTAACAAAGCCCATTCCAAAATTGCGCCAGCGCCGGTGTAAACCCAAGTTTTGGCACCGCTTAATTTGGCGCCACGTTCGTAATCAATTAAACCCAAGTTGGTCGCCAAAGTCACATGGTCTTGCCATTTAAAATCTAAAGCCGGTTTCTTGCCAAAAGTGGCAACCACTTTATTGTTTTCTTTACCACCGGCCACAACTTCAGGTAAGGGAATATTTGGCAAGGGTGCCAACGCATCAAAAATCTTTTGTTCAATTTTGGCAAGTTCTGCATCGCCGTTTGCAATCTTATCGCCAATCGCTTTCATTTCGGCAATTTGCTTGGTAGCGTCTTTGCCTTCTTTTTTTAGTTTCGCGATAATCGCGCTGTTTTCGTTACGTTTTTTACGGCGTTCATCGTTACGTTGAATCAAGTTGCGGCGCGTGTTATCTAAATCAATTACCGGCTTAAAATCCACCTGGCAGCCACGTTTCGCCAACTGTGCTTGTACCCACTTCGGGTCTTTGCGAATCAAATTAATGTCTAACATGTAGGCAGTATACCACATTTAACAAAAAATGAATAATAAATAAAAAATAAATCCATGAGAAAAGTCCATCGCGTGATGGACTTTTCTTTAATTATTCGTTAATTTCACCGCCAGCCATAATATTTTTGATTGCGTCTTTCATT
>JAFZUF010000031.1 GCA_017618475.1 Clostridia bacterium | reverse complement strand
TTTCATTCCTAAGCATTGCTAAAAACTTTTTAATACCAATTTGTTTATCAAAGTACGCATTATATGGTCCTGGTAATCCACCTAATGCATCAATATATAAACCACTGTCCGATTTTAAGACTGCGCAACCTAATTTATCGGCTGCATATTTAGCACTAAAACTTGCGACTTCTGCACATGTCTTTGCTTGAATTTCGACAATCTCAAAATCTGGATTAACAACTTCAATGTTAAAACCATATTTTTGCTTAAAAAATTTATTTGCTTCTTCAATTTTATATGGATTAGTTGTTAAGTAAATTAATTTACTTTTCATTTTTATTTCCTAAACTCCTAAAATCCAACTTCAAGTGGTTTTGAGTTATCAATTTGCAAAACTTCACAGTTTCCCAAACGGTATATATCCATGTCATTATTCTCAGGCATACCATAAAAATATACTTGCGACCACATAGTAACTCCCGCATGTGTTACTACTAACACATTTTGGTTCGGATACTTTGCCAAAATTTCATCCCAAAATGAACTTAAACGATTTTCTAATTCTGGTAATGTTTCAATTTTGAATCTTCTTTCATTTGGGTCATTAAAATCAACACCTTGATCTTTCCAATCAGTTCGTCCTTCCAATTCCCCATTACCACGTTCAATGATACGATCATCAATAATAATTGAACTTTTGTATATGGTTTGTGCGGTCTTTAAAGCGCGTTTTAAAGGACTTGAAAAACAAATATCAAATTTGACATTAGACAATTTTTTCGCCAACTCTTCGGCTTGTGTTAGCCCAGTTTGATTAAGTTCAATGTCCGCGCGTCCTTGAACCCGATGCTCTAAATTCCAATCTGTTTGACCATGTCTGACTACATAAATCATTAATTTACCCTTTTTGGTGGGCAATGTAGGACTTGAACCCACGACTTTCTCCACGTGAAGGAGACACTCTCCCAGCTGAGTTAATTGCCCATTGTTCTAAAAAAGAATAGCAAGATTTTCGTTTTTTGACAAGCAGTAAATTTTCAAACAAGTAATCATGTTTAAATTTTATCTTTTATTTTGATACTAAGCCCAGATAAAAACAAACCAAACTATATCCCATAATTACACCGGCAACGATATCAGTAAACCAATGCACACCACTGAATAGACGTCCTACAACGCCAATTACCATAAATATGGTTAAAGCCACGGTTAAAATAACTTGCCAAGATTTACTTTTGTAGTAATGCCAAACTTGCCAAATCAAAAGTGACAATACCACTACAAATAACATCGCATGAGATGATGGGTATGAGGCTTTAGCAACGCCATTATCTAACAATGGGCGATAATTGATTACAACAATTTCGAAGAAAACGTAAACAACTAAAAACAATACACCGACAAGATTAAACAATAAAAGATTTTTATCAACCCGCCACAAACTTTTGCGGCGTACCCATTGTACAACTTGCCAAATAACTAAACAAGCTACTACCAAAATACATAAATAGCCTAACCATTTTGTAATGCGTGCCCATATTTCATGTTTTCCACAGCGTTGCCAAAAGAACTGATTCAGGTGTGATAAACCAACTTGATCCACGTCAACAAATTTAACCACCAGTGTCCAAATCACGAATAACGTCAACATCGCCACACTTAACACGAACCAAAGCTTTTGTTTTTTTGAAAATTGTATCATCTTATTTTTCATCTCCCACAGTATTGCTGTCAACTTTATTAGATACCTTATTTACCGGTTGCAAATCAGGTTGGTATTTAACCACACCTTTTTCTGCAATCAACTGCGCGGCGCGTGCATGTCCTAAATCATATTGTTTTTGTGAAATTTGTTTGGTACGTAGCAAATAAACATCATAATAATAATCACGCTGAGCCGCCTCCGCCCCGTTGGCAGCATTGTTTTTCTTAAATACTTCCAAAACTGTTAACAAAATTATTTTAACATCACCCCAAAAAGTTACTTGTTGTTGATATTCTAAGTTCTTTTGAAAAATTGTTTCCCAAGATGAATCACTACGACCACCTGAAACCTGATCCAAACCGGTTAAGCCAGGACGTACACTGTAGCCCGGGAAAACATCTTCCGCGTAAAAAATCATATCCGAAACCAAACGTGGTCGTGGTCCCACTATACTCATATCCCCACGTAAAATATTAACCAGCTGCGGCAATTCATCCAAACTTAAGCGTCGTAATATTTTACCAAACTTAGTCATACGTTCAGCATCAGGCAACAAAGCGCCACTGGGTCCTCGTTTATCATTCATACTACGGAATTTGTATAGTTTAAAAATCTTACCATTTTTACCAGGTCGCTGTTGTGCATAAATAACTTTTCCTCGAATTAAAATTTTCGATAAAATTGTAATGATTAAAAACAATGGCGACAAAATAATTAGCCCTAAACCCGACAACACAACATCAAAGCATCTTTTCACATAATCTTTATAAAGTGTATATTCTGGTATTTGCTCCGTAGTACTTGAACCAGTTGTATCATTGGCCAATCGACCTAACCAGCCCAATGCTACGATAATTAAAAATAACCCATTATAATCCAATAAACACTGCTCCGCTAAAGTAATCATAAAATATGGGATTAAAATTATCAATGATGACCAATAATAACGAATTCGTTTTAACTTTTTCCAATTAAGTGAACATAAAATCATTGCTAAGTAAAAGAGATATCCGACTAAACCATGTTTCCATAATTCTTGTATTAACAAGTTATGCGCTAACATTTGACCAATCAATGGTCGCGAACGCCTCGTCCTAACCAAATATTTTTTGCCGAAGATGACCAATCCCGTAAATACAGTTCTTGTAATCCTAAACGACCGGGATCATAATGATTTTTACCAACTAAAGTGTCTTGTTGCCATTCGGGTGATTGATTATCAAAATAATTAACATATTTTTCCGTTATTGAATTGCTCACCGTATTAACATCAATTGGATAAACTTCCGTAATACCTGATTGATCCGCGATTTTTTCAAAATAAACCTTTGTCACATTCCAAAAGATACCGCCGATTGCACAGATTGCCACTAAAGTAATGCTTAAAAATATACAAGCACTAGCTTTGGATCGAATAAAATAAAAAATTGTAAAAATTAAAACTGTTACCAACGTAGTTATAATAAACGTACGTGAAATCGTTAAATAAC
>JAFZUF010000030.1 GCA_017618475.1 Clostridia bacterium | reverse complement strand
TTTGACCAACTGTTGCGTAATTGTACTGGCGCCTTCTTTGGAATAACCCGCGCCCAAATTAGTGACCAATGCTTTGGCAATCCGTGGCAATGAAAGTCCGTGGTGATGGTAAAAATTTTTATCCTCAACCGCGATAAATGCGTTCACACAGTTCGGGTTGATTTGGTCAAGGTAACAGTAATTGACATTGTTATGCGCATCAATTATTTGTTGGTTACTGTCGTAAAACGTCGCTGTTTGCGACATAGTCGTTAAGCGTTCGGTATCTAAGGTTTCACTGTGCCAAATTAACGTGAAAGCTATGCCGCCCATTAAAGTTAAAATCAATAGGGTTACCGCGATAGTTAAACAAATTCTTCGAACAAATTTTATTGGTTTGGCCACACGTTATTTTGTGTTAGAATGTATTATTCTATGAAATTTGTACTAAAGAATTATGGCTGTCAAATGAATGTAAATACTGCGGCGAAAATCACGCAGCAATTATTGGCAGCGGGACACGCGGTGGCTGCCACCGATGAAGAAGCCGATGCAATTATTTTTAATACCTGTTGCGTGCGTAATACCGCCGAACAAAAAATCTTGTCGCATATTGCTTTGGCAAAACAATTAAAACGTCAAAAGCCAAATTTGAAAATTGCGGTAATTGGGTGTTTATCGGCAAAACGTAAAATCAATGGTGTTGATATTTTATTGGGTACGGATAACGCCATGGACGTGGTAGAAAAACTGGGTGTGGCGATGCAACCGTTAGCACCGGAAGCTAATGCAACCGCTTATATTGATATTACCTATGGATGTGATAATTATTGCAGTTATTGTATCGTGCCATATGTCCGTGGTCACTTGCGTATTCGTCCGTATGATGAAATCATCGCCGAATTTAACCAGGTTAAGGATACTGCCAAAAATATTTATCTATTAGGACAAAATGTGAATGAGTATCCGGATTTCCCCAAACTTTTGGCAGAATTGGCGGAACAACCGGGTGATTTTAATTTGCATTTTTTGTCAGCTCATCCCAAAGATTTTGATTTAGAAACAATCAAGGTTATGGCGCGTTATCCCAAGATTGCTCATGACGTGCATTTACCCATGCAAAGTGGTTGTGATAAAATTTTGAAATTAATGAACCGCAAATATACGGTGACGGACTATTTGGAAAAAGTAAAACTCTTACGTGAATATATGCCGGATATTCATATTACAACCGATATTATCTGCGGCTTTCCGGGAGAAACCGACGAAGATTTTGATGCCACGGTGGAAGTTGTTAAACAAATTAAATTTAGTGCGGCATACATTTTCCCATATAGCAATCGTTCCGGAACCGTGGCCGATAAAATGTCGGGACAGGTACCATTTCATACCCGTAAAGCACGAGCCACAAAGTTGGTTGAAATCATGCGAAAAATGTCGTAAAATAAAAAACGTTAAAGGAGTGTGAGATTTATGGCTTTATCGCCAGCAATGAAAAAATATTTGGAACTGAAAGCACAATATCCAGATTGTGTTGTGTTTTATCGTTTGGGTGATTTTTATGAAATTTTCTTTGATGATGCCAAAATGGTTTCGGCGGCAATCGGTTTAACTTTGACTGGTCGTTCCTGTGGTTTAGATGATAAAGCACCAATGTGTGGTGTGCCATATCATGCCGCCAATTTGTACATTAAAAAGTTAGTTGAATTAGGTTATAAAATTGCGATTGCGGAACAGCTGGAAGAAGCTAATGGTAAAACTTTAATTAATCGCGACGTTATCCGCGTGATTACCAGTGGTACTGTGATTGATGATGCCATGTTGAATGCCGATAGTAACAACTTTGTCGCAGCGATTTATGAAGGCGATAAAGCCGATACCGTGTATGCAGCTTGGGCGGATATTATGACGGGTGAATTTTACGTGGCGCAATTCGACAGTTACGATAATGCGGTTTCGCGCATTCGACCCAAAGAAGTCATTACGATGAAACATTTTGCTTATGCCTTCACGACCAAACAGGCAACGCAAACGGTCAAAAAATATTTTAATATTAATACGACCCAAGTGTTTGATTTGGCGGATAATTCACCATTAATTAACGCAGCTGGGGCTTTGTTAGAATATCTTTTAATGACGGCCAAAAATAAATTATCCAACATTACTAAAATTACTTTAGTACGTGATGAAAACCACATGGTGTTGGATAAGATTGCACGTGATACTTTGGAAATTGTTTTATCTTATCGCAATAATACTAAAGCCGGTAGTCTGTTATCCGTTTTGGATAAAACCAAAACCCCAATGGGTGCGCGTATGTTGGCGGAATGGGTGACTTCACCATTGAAACAAGCGGCATTAATTACCGAACGTCAAGATGCTGTTCAAGAATTATTTGATAGTTCGGCAACTTGTCAAAACCTGCGCGATATTTTGGGACAGTTTGGCGATTTAGGACGTTTCTGTGGTAAGATTGCCAACGGTAATGTTAACCCTAAAGACATGTTGGCTTTTGCCGACAGTTTGGCTTTCGTTGGCCAAGTGAAAAATTTCTTAGCGCAAAATTGCCACACTGATTTATTAAATAAATATGGCGATAAATTAAATTCATTAGATGATTTGCGTGCTTTATTGTTGCGGGCAATTAAAAAAGAACCAAGTACAATTTTAAGTGATGGTAATTATATTGAAGATGGCTATAACGAAAAATTAGATGAATTGCGCAATGCTGGCACTTTGAGTAAAAAGTGGTTATTGTCTTTGGAAACCAAAGAGCGAACAGCCACCGGCGTGGAAAAATTAAAAATCGCTTATAATCGTGTGGCGGGTTATTATTTCGAAATGCCGTTAAATGCTTTACCGCAAGTACCATATCGTTTTATTCGCAAGGGTAGTACTTTAAATACTGAACGTTATACCACCGATGAGTTGCGTGAAATTGAAAGTAAAATTTTGAGTGCATCAAGCGATGCCATCAAATTAGAACAAACCTTATTTGCAGAATTAGTGGCGACGGTGCAACAACAAATTCCATTGATTCAACAAGACGCGGTGGCGATTGCGAGGATTGACGTTTTGAGCGATTTAGCCTATCTAGCTTATAAAAACCAATGGGTACGTCCGGAAATTAATACCGACGGCATCTTGCAGTTGGATGGTGCTCGTCATCCGGTTTTGGAAAGTGTTTTACCAACCAATGAATTCGTGGCGAATGATTGTAATCTTGATCGTGAAAACACAACGATGTTAATTACCGGGCCAAACATGGCGGGAAAGTCGACATTCATGAAAACAGTCGCTTTGAATGTAATTATGGCACATTGTGGTTCGTTTGTACCATGTTACCGTGCCAAGGTACCATTAACTGACCGCGTTTTTACACGTGTCGGCGCCAGTGATGACATGATGACCGGCAAGTCAACGTTCATGGTAGAAATGAATGAAGTATCTAACATTGTTCATAATGCTACCAAAGATAGTTTGTTGTTATTAGATGAAATTGGCCGTGGTACCGGCACTAATGACGGTTATGCCTTAGCAAAGGCAATCTTGCAATATATTATCGAACAAATCGGCAGTAAGACTTTATGTGCAACACATTTCCATGAGCTGATTGAATTGGGACGCACTTATCCGCAAGTACAAAATTATAAAGTTTTAACTTCAAGTATTAACGACCAAATTGTTTTCTTGCACAAAGTAGTTAAAGGTGAAGAGCAAAACAGTTTTGGTGCTGAAGTCGCGCAGTTATCTGGATTACCTGATGTAATTATTCAAAATGCGAAAAAAATTATGAAAGAAAGGGAGCAACATGAAAGTCATTAATGTATTACCACCGGCAATTTATAATCGTTTGGCGGCGGGTGAAGTAGTAGAAAATCCGGCATCAATTGTTAAAGAATTATTGGAAAATTCTTTAGATGCCAAGGCTAAACAAATTACCGTAGAAATCGTTAACGGTGGCATTGACGAAATTATTGTCGCCGATGATGGTGAAGGTGTCGCCGAAAGCGAATTACCAAAGGTTTTTATGCCACATGCTACCAGCAAGATTGCCCAAGCCGATGATATTGATCATATCACTTCTTTGGGTTTTCGTGGTGAAGCTTTGGCTTCGATTGCAGCGGTGGCCAAGGTTCAATTTACTTCAAAACCTAACGGACAAGATTATGCGGTTACCATTAACCAGAATAATGAACAGCAATTTACTGGTGGTAATCGTGGCACCAAAGTGCGTGTCGCGAATTTATTTTATAACACGCCAGCGCGTAAAAAATTTTTACGCAGTGCTAATGTTGAAAAAAATCATGTCACGCAAATTATTCATGAAATAATTTTTGCGCATCCAGATTTACATTTACGTTATTATGTTGACCACCAATTAGTTATGGATTATCGCGGGGAAGGACTTGCGGTAGCAATGGAACAAATCTATAAAATTGATGCCAAAAACTTGGTGGCGGTGAAGGACCAAACCGACGGAATTACAATTGATGGTTACGTATCAAATTTAAGTTTATCCAAGGTTACTAAAGATCGCCAAGTGGTAATTATTAATGGTCGTGTTGTCAATGGTGGGTTGATTGGTACCGTGGTTAATGAAACAATGGGTAATTATTTACCGATGAAAGAATATCCCATTTTTGTTTTACAATTTACAATTTCACCTGACCGTGTCGATGTTAATGTGCATCCACAAAAACGTGAAGTTCGTTTTGATAACCGTGATGCTATGATTCATTTCGTGCGTGCAGCCTTAACCAAAACTATGGAAGCGTTTTTCTTAAGTCAAATTTCCGCTTTAACGCAACCAATTAAAACGACCGAAATTGAATCAAATTTAACAACTTTAAATCAATCACACGAAAAGAACGTATCAATTATTGAAAACAGTTCGCCGGTTCAATCTAACGTAAATGTAGCCGTTATGAACGAACCAACACGGGAATCGTCGCAAGTTGGTTATTCATTTAATCCAAATCAAACCGAAGCCACGACCGTGATGATGCAATCATTAAATCTTTTATCAGATAGTGATGATACGGTAAAGTCGGCACCTAATATTTTGAATCATCTGAATTTTAATGTGCCCATGTCGGGAACTCAAACTAGTGTTTTGCCAAATAATGCATTTAAGATTTTGGGACAAGTATTTAACACTTATTTGTTGGTTAGTACTTCCGATGCATTGCTAATTATTGACCAACATGCTATGGCGGAACGGATGAATTATGACCGTTTTTCCGATGAGATTAATCGCCACAATGTGCAATCGCAAATGTTATTGACACCTTTAATTATTACCGTCACACCAAAAGAATTAACACGTTTCTTGGAATTAAAACCTTTATTACTTGAGTTTGGTTTTGATTGTGATGAGTTCGGTGATAACTTAATTCGAGTGTCGGCGGTACCAGCCGTAATGATGAATGCTTCATTGAAAGATTTTATTACGGTGCTTTTGAATGAGAAATCCGCGGTGAATGACAATTTAAGCGATTTGATCAAACATCGTGTTGCAACTGCTGCATGTAAAGCCAGTATTAAAGCTGGTGATGTCTTATCGCCAATGCAAATAGATGCTTTCTTGCAAAATTATTTTGCAACTAAAAATGTTCCACTTTGTCCACACGGTCGTCCCATTATGTTGGTTTATCCACAGGGTAAATTGGAAAGTCTGTTTGCTAGAA
>JAFZUF010000029.1 GCA_017618475.1 Clostridia bacterium | reverse complement strand
TGCAACTTCGGCAAATGGTACGTCGAACACACGTGCAATATCTTTAATCGCCGCCTTAGCTTTCATCGTACCGAACGTTACAATTTGGCACACGTTGTCGCGTCCATATTTATCGATTACATAATCAATTACTTCACCACGACGGCGTTTGCAAAAGTCCAAGTCAAAGTCGGGCATACTGCGGCGTTCCAAGTTCAAGAAACGTTCAAACAGCAAATTATATTTCAACGGATCAAGTTTAGTAATTCCTAATGCGTACGCTAAAATTGAACCGGCACCCGAACCACGTCCAGGACCAATCGGAATATCGTGTTCGCGTGCAAAACGCATAAAATCCGCCACAATCAAATAGTAATCAATGAAGCCTTGACTTTCGACAACGTGAAATTCTTTTTCGTAACGGGCTTGAATTTCTGGTGTAATCTCACCGTATAAACGCTTCAAGCCCTCTTCTGCTAAACGTTTGAAATAAGTTAAATTATCTTCGTTGGTTGGTGAAGTAAAGGCTGGGATTAAGTCCGCTCGCGCAAATGGGTCACAATTACACTTGTTTGCAATCACGACAGTATTACTAATCGCCCGTGGAATATCCGGAAACAACGCCGCCATTTCCGCGCCCGACTTGTAATAAAATTCTTGCGTTTCAAAACGCATACGGTCGGTTTCTTGAACTTTTCTTTGTGTACCAATACAAATTAACGCATCTTGCATCTCGGCATCTTCTTTGTAAAGATAATGAATATCGTTCGTGGCCACCAATTCAATTTTTAATTCATCAGCCAATTTCAATAAACCACGATTGACTTTCTTTTGTTCCGGAATCCCATGGTCTTGCAATTCTAAATAAAAATCTTCACCAAACATTTTTTGCAAGCGCACAGCATATTTTTTTGCTTCGTCATATTGGTCTAAATTTAAATAAAACGGAATGTGTCCCGCCAAACACGCCGACAAACAGATCAAACCTTCGTGATGTTTTTCTAAGAAATCATAATCGATACGCGGCTTATAATAAAAACCTTTCGTCCAAGCTGCTGTGTTAATTTTGCACAAATTATAATAACCAGTGTTGTTCTTACATAACAAAATCATGTGTCCACGGTGTTCTCCGGGTTCACGTACGTTCATGTCATCAACAATATAAATTTCACAACCAATAATCGGTTTAATATCAATGTCGTTTTCAGGATGTTTCTTGTCTTTGAATTTACAGGCTTGATAAAACTTATACGCACCATACATATTGCCATGGTCAGTAATTGCCACAGCCCCCGCACCTTGTTCCTTAGCAATTTTTACTAACTTTGAAATACGTGCCGCACCATCCAACAAGCTGTACTCGGTGTGCACGTGCAAATGGACGAAACGAGGTCCATATTGATTATTAGATGAAGGTTGGTTCTGTGGTAAATTTTCGTCCATTGAGATAGTATAACAAAGACTGTGGCGCAAAGGCAAATTCTATCTCGGTCGCGCACAAACATTGTTTGTTTTGGTGATAGAGACGATTTAAATTAGCATTACCATATTTGCCATCCCCCACAATGTACAAACCAATCGTCGCTAAGTGTGCGCGAATTTGGTGCGTACGTCCGGTTAACGGACGCACTTTTAATAAGGAAAATTCTCCCTTGGGTCGTACATATTCCACCACGGTTTTCACCGGCAAAGCTCCGGGTTGCTTTTCTTTTTCAATCGTTACAAATCCAGAATTTTTATCTTTTAATAAATACCCCGTCAAAGTTACTGGCGATTTTTTCAACGTACCAAAGCATAATGCCAAATAGGTCTTATGGACTTGCCCGTTCGCAAACGCGTCCAACAATGCTGTTTCCGCCGCCACGTTTTTGGCAAAAACAACCAAACCTTCGGTGTTCACGTCTAACCGATGCACTGCTGTATACCCAAGTAAACGTTCCAAAGTATTTTCACCGTTTGGACTGCTGGTTTCAATGCCTTGCGATTTAAACACAATCGCCACATTTTCGTCTTCGCAAATCATGCGATAAGGTTTCCACGTTTTCAACGCATCGTCAGGATAATAGATTTGCACCACATCACCCACCGCTAAGCTGACATCACGATTGACGCGCACGCCGTTAACCTTCACGTCCTTACGTTTCAAAATTTGTTGCACAAAAACATAACCCGCACCTAATAAATTAGCTTTTAGCAGCGTACTAACATTAGTTTTTTGTTTAACTGTAAAAGTTTGTGTTTTCATAATTAAAATTTAATTTTCCAAATACTGCCCATGACGACAGAACCGACTGCAAAGACCATCGATGACATAAAGATGACCATCAATAACCGTTCCGTCTGGGAAATTTTCAAGCGGTTACCATAAATTCGATGATGAATAAATATTAATAATATTTCTGCCGAAACCACCGCCATTCCCAACAAAATATTAACAATAAAATAAAAGCCGAAATATTGCGACAACCACCCTGACAGCATCATCATAATTGGAAATAATGCCACATTAATTACACTGGATACTGCATAAATCACCATTAACCACCGTGCGGCATTGGGACGATCAGATTTAC
>JAFZUF010000028.1 GCA_017618475.1 Clostridia bacterium | reverse complement strand
GGTTGGCAAATACGATGGTTGTAACTGTGTTTTAAATATTACAGCCGGTGCCGGTGGTACCGAAGCGCAAGATTGGGCGGAAATGGTGATGCGCATGATGTGCCGCTTTGCCGAACAACAAAATTTTGAATACGAAATTACCGATGTTGAAGAAGGTGATGGTGCGGGTGTTAAGGGTGCTTCGATTGCTGTTACCGGTGTTAATGCTTATGGAATTTTCAAGAGTGAAGCAGGCGTCCACCGTTTGGTTCGTATCAGTCCGTTTGATGCGAATAAACGTCGTCATACCAGTTTTGTAGCGGTTGAAGTAATTCCTCAAATTGAAAAGACTGAGTATAAAGTTGATGAAAAAGATTTACGTATCGATGTTTACCGTGCTTCAGGGGCGGGTGGTCAACACATTAACAAAACTGAAAGTGCCGTGCGTATTACCCACATTCCAACGGGTATTGTTTGTACTTGTCAAAATGGTCGCAGTCAAATTCAAAACCGCCAAACCTGTATGCAAAACTTGTTATCAAAATTAGAATACATTCATTTTGAAAATGAACGTCGTAAGCTAAAAAATTTACAACCGGTGCAAATGAAAATTGAATGGGGCAGTCAAATTCGCAGCTATGTTTTTTGTCCATACACAATGGTTAAAGATCATCGTACTGGTGCCGAAACTTCCAATGTGGAAAAGGTAATGGACGGCGATTTGAAAATGTTTTCGGATGCATTCTTATTGCAAACAGCTGAGGAAAATCAATAACATGTTAACATTAGGTGTTGAAACTTCTTGTGATGAAACCAGCGTTGCGGTAATTGATGATAAGTTTCGTATTTTGTCCAATGTGATAATTTCACAAATTGATATTCATCAAGCTTTTGGTGGTGTCGTACCGGAAATTGCCGCCCGCAATCACATTGAAAATATTTTACCGGTCTTAGATAAGGCGTTAAAAGATGCTGCGATTAGTCTTAAACAAATTGATCAAGTGGCGGCAACAACGCAACCAGGATTGCCTGGTGCCGTAATGGTGGGACGCGTGTTTGGTAAAAGTCTGGCGAATGCTTTGCATAAACCATTCCTTGCGGTTAATCATTTACATGGACACATGGCCAGTTTACGTTTGTCAAATCCTGAATTAAAGCCACCAATGTTGTGCTTGTTAGTTTCTGGCGGTCATACGATTTTGTACCACGTTAAAGAAAATTGGGAAACGCAAATGTTGTGTACTACGGCCGACGACGCGGTGGGTGAAGCATTTGATAAAGTTGCCCGTGTGTTGGGATTAGCATACCCAGGTGGTCCAAAAATCGCGCAAATGGCGGATATGAATTTATCATTTAAACCAATTTTAAATAAATTTCCTAAAGATACTTTTTCTTATTCAGGGTTAAAAACCGCAATTTTGAATTACATAAATTCGGAAAAACAAAAAAGTAATGAAATTAATTTACCGGAAATTTGTGCCAATTTTCAATTTTGTGCCGTTAATCAATTATTAATGAAAGTGCGAATGTAT
>JAFZUF010000027.1 GCA_017618475.1 Clostridia bacterium | reverse complement strand
TGTGATTTTTTTTGTTTCACTTTTTGCGCGTAATCGTGTGGCAGTTTATGGTATTCATTGTCGTTCCAACGCGCGCCAGATGCTTTATGATAAAATGACCCGCGTACCAACCAATGTTTTGTATGAATATGGTACCAGTAAGTTCTTGTCTTCCATGGTAGAAGATACTTATTGGGTAAAGTACCGACATGAACAATTTCTGCAAGCTGCTGTTTATTTGCTTGTAACAATTTTAGGTAGTTGTATTTTAATTATGACTTTGTCGCCAATGTATGTTTTGTTTATTTTAGGTGCTGTTTTTATTGAAATTATTGTTTTAATTATTCATCGAACTATAATTATGAAACGCATGCCCGCCGCAGTGGATGCTTACGATAAATCCTTTGTGGCAACTCGTGAAAGCATCGCGGGAGCACGTGATATTCGTATTTTGAGTAAACAATCTGAACGAATGAAAGATGCTGCTCGTCAAAACGAAGTTTTATCACGTGAGGTTTATGATATTGATCAATCAAAACACATTTTTGAATGCACTAATAATATCATTTTTGGCGTTGCAACTTTTGGCATTATTTTATTCGGAGCCTTATCGGCAGATGCGCAAAATATTGCCGGACAGTTAGTTATTTTGAATACAATTTTGCAATATATAACCTTGTGTTCAGCGGCAACTTTGAATATTTTTAAATTATTGATTAATCCAATGACTCGTGGACGTATTGCTTATGAACGCATTGATCAATTTATGAAATTGCCGGAAGAAGATGTGGATAACGGCATTATACAACTTGATACAACGTATGGTAGTTCTCTAGTAATGTATCAGGTCAGTCACCATTTTTTTAATGGTCGTAAAACAATTGAAAATTTATCAATGGAGTTACAAAAAGGTAAAATGTTGGCTTTTTGTGGTGAAGCCGGTACTGGTCGTTCGACCTTGATAAAGGTTTTATTACGTTATATTGAGCCGACGGCGGGTATGGTTTTGGTTAATGGCATTAACGTAAAAGAAATTAATAAGCATTATTATCGTGCGAAAATTATTTCGTATTGCCCAACATATCCTGAATTTGTGAACGGCACTGTGCGTGATAATATTAAATTGTTCAACCCAAATGCTACCGATGAACAAATCTTAGCGACTTTTAATGAAATCGGTGCCGCAAATTTAGCGGTGTTGCCGTCTTTCTTGAACACCGAACTGTCAGTACGTTCACCTTTACCGCAACATGTTAAAGCACTAATCAATGTGGCACGCTGTATTTTAAAGCCCGCTGAATTTTACATTTTTGACGGTAGCTTTATTAATTTGTCAAATGATGTTGTGCAAAGTGTTTTAAAGAAATTACGTAACGAAAATAAGGCTTGTATTTTTACCACAACCAATCATTTAATTTGTGAAGGCGCTGATGAGGTTTTCTTTGCGAAAACTGACCATAGTTATTTGAAAGGTACACACGCGGCATTATTGGTTGCCAGTCGAGAATATGCGGATTTCTTTTTACAGTCCACACCTAAGGAGGGGCAAACCGCATGAAACGTAAACAATCAATTTTTATGCGTGTGATGAGCTATTTTAAGCCTTTAAAGTGGCGGATTTTGATAATCATCGTGGCTGGATTGGTGGGTATTGCTTTGTATTCTTATATGCCTAATTTGTTAGAGCAAGCCTTAAACCAATTTGAAGATTGGGGCTTGCATCACAATTTAATTGTTGTTTTAAAGCCGTTAATTTTGTATTTGATTTTATGTATTTTGTCTGAAACGTTTGCGTTAGTTTGTAAGTGTATTATCATTAATTACGAATATCGGGTTACCTTAGGAATTATGAATGATGCGCGTCATAAATTGGACGTCGTACCATTGTCCTTTATTGAGCAATTTGAAATCAGCGAAACAACGCACCGTATGGCGGTCGGACGTAAATTGTTGCAGGAATGTTTGGCGATGGTTTATTCAATTGCGCGAACCGTATTTTTCTTTATTTTAAACATTATTATGATGCTATCATTAAACGTTACGTTAAGTTTCTTGGTTATTTCTTTGTTACCTATTACTTTAATTATTGCCCGTATTGTGGTTAGCAAAACACAAATTTATTACACACGTAAAGAAGAAAGTAGTTCACGCATTTATAACTTTGTGGAACAACACGCCACATTGCATGGCTTTTTCCAAGAAAATGGGCTTGAAGGAAATGATGAGTTTCAATCAATTAATACGGGTAAACGAGTAATTGCGGTGGATACTGTCATTGGGTTAAATGAAACATACATTAATTTCTTGTCTAATTTTATGTATTTAGCAATTACCGTTGTGTTCGGTATTTTGGCAATTAATGGCCATTTATCAATGGCTGACTTTGCAATTTTGCCCGCATTCCTATTGTACAGTTCCCGTTTCTTATCTAATACCAAGATTATTACAACGGCATCAAATATTATTCAACCAACCGAAAGCTTTGCCCAAGTTTTCTTTGGAATTATTGATTGTCCAGATGATGTTACCGCGGATGAAGATGTTAATATCAAGCGTATTGACGGCAACATCATTTTCAATCATGTATCAACTGAAAAAATTAAAGACATTACTTTTGAAATTCCGTTTGGCAGTACGGTGGCGTTCCTGGAAGAGGAAAGTGGTACTGGTTCGGCAATCGTGGATTTAATGGCAAAGTTGGAATTACCAAAGAGTGGTGAAATTAAAGTTAATGACATTAATTTAGCTCGCATCCGTAGTAAAAAATTTTACGAACGAATTGGTATGTGTTCTGATCGTCCATTCTTAATTGATGGCAGTATTGCCGAAAATATTATGTATGGAGTGGGTAAGACTTTACCGGAAAACGTAATTCAAGCTGCCCGCATGTTTGGTTTTGATCAGTTTATTCGTTTGTTACCTAATGGTTATCAAACACATATTACCGAAAATACCGTCATGTTGACCAATATGGAACAACAGTCGGTAAACTTGGCGCGTACCGTATTACATGCTCCTGATTTATTAATTTTAAACCGTGCTTTGAATTGTTTTGATACTGCTTCCGAAAAAAAATGTAATGATATAATTATTAATAAATTAAAAAATCGTACGCGCGTAATCGTAACCAGCAATGCAATGACAATTCAAAATGTCGATTGTATTTATGTTTGTAAAGGTGGTCGCATTGTAGAATATGGTTCCCATAATGAATTAATGGCAGCAAAAGGCGAGTATTATCGCCGTTGTCATATTTGAAAATTGTTTGCATAAAAAAATCAGGTTTAATTAATTCACCCGATTTTTGTTTTAATTTGTCAACTTGATTGTTTTAATCAGCATTGTTGCCGCAGCAGTTTTTGTACTTTTTGCCGCTGCCACAGGGACAGGGATCGTTGCGTCCAACTTTTTTTAAGTTAACGTTTTTAACGATGATGGGACGCTGTACCGGTTTCGGTGGGTCTTTACGTTCAATGCGTACTTTGAACAGGAAGGTGGCGGTTTCGTTGTTGATTTCGTCAATCATTTGGTTGAACATGCCGATGGCTTCGCGACGATATTCCGCTAACGGATCTTTTCCGCCGTAACCACGCAAGCCAATACCGTTACGTAAGTTGACCATGGCATCAATGTGGTTCACCCATTTTTTATCCACGATGGAAAGTAAAACGTCGCGTTCAAAAGCGTCAAAGTTAAAGCCGTCTGCTGTCAGCTTTTCAATTTTGGCTTCGTATTGTTCGTTAACCGCATCCAAAACCATTTCGTAGACATCGTTAAAGTTGGCTTTGTCGGTGTTTTCAGCATCCAAATATTCGGTGTGCGTACCAAATAATTTATCAGATAAAATTTGGTTGGCTTTGGTTAAATCCCATTCGGTGTAGTGGCTCATGGGATCAATGGCTTGGCTGACCACGTTATATACAATGTCGGGGAAACATTTGATAATTTGTTCGTGAACGTTTTCACCGTCTAAGATTTTGTCACGTTCACGATAAATCACCATGCGTTGGTCGTTCAAGACGTTGTCATATTCAAATGTGACACGGCGGCTGTCAAAATAGTAACCTTCCACGCGTTTTTGCACTCGTTCAAATAAGCGTGTAATCATTTTACTTTGAACATCGTCCAAGTTTAAGAAACGCATGGTGCCGCTGATGACGTCTTTACCAAAACGTTTGATAATTTCATCATCACACGAAATGTAGAATATTGAACTGCCCGGATCACCTTGACGGCCGGCACGTCCACGTAATTGGTTGTCAATACGACGGCTGTCATGACGTTCGGTACCGATAATGTGTAAACCACCCAATTCAACTACCTTGGAGCGTTCAGCATCGGTCTCCTTTTTGAATTGTGCCAGGTAGTCTTTGAATAATTGGCGGTGCGCCAAAATCTTTTCCTCTTTGGTTTCAAAGTAGGCGGTGGCATCGTAAATTTCTTGGTCGGTGAGTCCGTCTTTCTTTAACTGTGTCATTGCCATGTGTTCGGGGTTACCGCCTAAGTGAATATCGGTACCACGACCAGCCATGTTGGTGGCAATAGTTACGCTGCCTAAACGACCCGCGCTGGCGACAATATCAGCTTCTTTTTCGTGGTTCTTGGCGTTCAAAACGACGTGTGGAACTTTTTTAGATTTTAAGTAGCGGGAAATTTCTTCACTGTGTTCAATTGTGGTGGTGCCAATTAAAACTGGTTGTTTGCGTTCGTAACGATAAAGTACGTCTTCGTAAATTGCTGCCAATTTGTTTTCCATATTTTGGAAAATTACGTCGGGCGCGTCTTCACGAATGACCGGCTTATTCGTGGGAATTGCGACAACGTCGATACCATAGATTTTTTTGAATTCATCTTCTTCTGTTTTGGCGGTACCGGTCATACCTGACAATTTGCGGAACAATTTAAACAAGTTTTGAATGGTAATCGTGGCGACCGTTTTGTCTTCGTTTTTAATTGGCACACCTTCTTTGGCTTCAATCGCTTGGTGTAATCCGTCACTGTAACGGCGACCCACCATCGCACGGCCGGTGTTTTGGTCGATAATAATAATTTCTTTTTGCGCGTTAATAATGTAGTCAACATCGCGTGTGAACAAGTGGTGCGCTTTCATCGCGTTGTTAAGGAAGTGGTTTAGTTCCATGTTGTTCGCATCGCTGATATTTTCAATATTGAAGGTGCGTTCAGCCTTTTGGAAACCTGATTCGGTAAAACGTACCGCACGTTCCTTTAAGTCAATTTCGTAATCGTCCGGTGTCAAGGAACGGGCAAATTTATCCGCAACTTTGTAAAGTTCGCTGTTGTCCTTGGTTGGTGCCGACATGATTAATGGGGTGCGACTTTCATCGATTAAGATACTATCAATTTCGTCGATAATGGCATAGTTCATACCACGCAGCACGCGTTCTTCTTTGTGGTGTGCCACGTTGTCACGCAAATAATCAAAACCAATTTCACTGCTGGTAACGTAGGTAATGTCTTGACTGTAGGCGTGTTTTTTGATGTCCGGAGTCGCGTGTGAAAGACTTAATCCCACGGTCAAACCTAGGAAGCGGTGGACTTTGCCCATCCATTCGCTGTTACGCTTGGCTAAATATTCGTTGACTTCAACAATGTGCACCCCTTTACCGGCCAAAGCGTTTAAATACGCCGGCATTGTAGAAACCAAGGTTTTACCTTCACCAGTTTTCATTTCGGCGATACGACCTTGGTGTAAGGCAATGCCACCCAAGATTTGGACATAATACGCTTTTTGTCCTAAAACACGGTAGGCCGCTTCACGCACAGTGGCAAAAGCTTCAGGTAAAATATCGTCCAAGGTTTCACCTTGACTTAAACGTTGTTTGAATTCCGCGGTCTTGGCAATTAAGGCGTGGTCATCTAATGCCGCATAATCATCTTCTAAGGCAATTACTAAATCAGCAATGCGTTGTAACTTACGCACTGATCTTGTATTATCACTTGCAAATAAACCCATAAACCCATTATATACAATTTTTTTCGCACGCACAATGATAATCTTTACTTGAAGCGACAACCTTTGGCGAAATACGACACGAATTGACAGCACAAATGCGGTGAATCTTGTCATAATTGGGCAATGAAAAAATTTTTGCTGTCGGTATTGGCGGTTGGGTTATTGGTGGTGTTGGATTATGCCGTTATTGGTACGACCATTCGTCCGTTCGCCGTGTCTTTTATGTTTGTCTTGGCGGTGACCCCAGTACCCAAAGTGGTACCAGTGATGACGTTAGTTTTAATCGAATTGTGGCGTTGTTCACAACAGTTAAACATGATTGCTGTTTTGTTTGCGTGCGGCATCTTTTTATTGACGGCGTTTATTGTGCGGTTGCTGAAAAATAAAAACAAAAAGCGTTGGTATTTTCTTGTGCTACTTATAGGTTTTGTTTTAACTCAAGTTTTCCCCGTTTACTTGGCATTTGTGCGACGTGTCGAATTGGCACAATCTTTAATCGCGGTGTTGGTTGGAGGCATTTTCTTGTTGGCATCTTATGTTTGCATAAAAGCGATTACGCAAAAGAAATTTGTTTTTCCGTGGACGATTGACCAAATTGTCAGTTTAATGTCGGTGGTCATTATTTTGGCATTAGGCTGGTGCGGTTTTGATAATCCTTATTTTGACGTGCACAAATTTTGCAGTTTATTAATTATCTTGTGGGGTGTTTTTTATGTGAACCCAAAATCCACGGTCATGTTGGCGGCGGCACTGGGGTTAGGAAAAGCTTTTGACACCACTAATTTAGTCTACGTGGCGATTATGGTGTTATTGGCGATCATTTGCGTAATCTTCAAAAGTAAGCAACGGGTTTACAGCATTGTCGCATTGTTCTTTGGCGATTGGGTGATTGGTTTGTATTTTAACGGTTATGGCACTTACGATTGGTGGAGTTCTTTACCAATTGTGGTGGCGGTGGTGGTGTTTTTGTGCGAGCCGCGCTCGACCGCGCGCTATTTCACTTTTGGGGCGGATGGTTTAGGTGGGTTCTTGGTGTCTAAAAACACGATTAATCGTAACACTGCCGGTATTTCCATGCGCATGCGATCGTTGGCGGCGGTCTTTAACGAAATGCAAAATACCTATCGTAATTTAACGCGTGCTGCCTTACCACCACAACAAACCGCAGTGCTGTTATGTAACGAAATTACCGGTAGTGTTTGTGTTAATTGTTCGCACCGTGGTGTCTGTCGCAAAACCACCGCTGCCAGCGAGGAAGTTGAAACCGGGATTACGACTTTGGCCAAAGTGGGTTTGAAGCATGGCACGGTAACAATTTTGGACGTACCCAATACTTTATCGGTAAAATGTACGCGGGTTAGCACCTTAATGAACGCGATGAATAAGGTCTTGGTAGCTAACCAAAGCAAAGAGCAAATCATCGCGGGTTTGGATAGTGGTAAAATTTTAATGGCTAATTTATTGTCAGGAATTTCGCAATTGTGCAGTAATTTTGCGAACGACGTTTGTCGCAGTGTGGTTTTTGATAACGAACGTGGCGAAATGGTGAAAGAAGAGTTGTTGTTCCGTAACATTTTTGCGGAAGATTGTTTGATTACCAAAAACACGCAAAACGAATATGTGGTGTCGGTGTTGGTGCCACGCGGTGATGCGAAAAATCAACGCATTGAAAAGGTGGTCAGTCGGGTTTGTGGACACAAGATGATAGTGGACGAAATTGTCGATGCGGATACCAAAGGTTATGCGATTGTATCCGTGCGTTCGGCGCCAAAATTCAGTATTTTATTCGGCATGGCGGGGGTAACCAAGGGAATTAACCAAACCAGCGGGGATAACTTTTCTTTTTTGCGCGTGACGAACGAAAAAACTTTAATGGCGTTATGTGATGGTATGGGCGCGGGAGAACGGGCCGCGCGTGCCAGTACTTTGGCTTTGTCTTTGGTCGAAAATTTTTATAAGGCGGGTTTTCCTGATGAGATTATCATGCATTCGGTCAATCAGTTATTGACTTTTACCGGGCAAGACGTATTTTCCGCGTTAGATATGGCGGTCTTTGATTTAGCGACCGGTGACGTTGATTTTATTAAAGTTGGTGCGGCGGACGGTTTTATCAAACGCGCTCGTGAAGTGGAAGTGGTGGAAGCCGGTTCCTTGCCGTTAGGAATTTTGGACGACATTGAACCCAAAATTACCAAAGCGGTACTTTCCGCAGGTGACATGGTAGTGTTGGTTAGTGATGGTATTTTAGATTTGTTTGGTGGTGAACGTGTTGCTTTGGCGGGTTTTATTAATAATTTAGATGTGACCAATCCACAACAGTTGGCGGATCAATTAATTGCCGAAGTTACCGCTAAGGCTGATGGTTATCCCGCCGACGATTGCACGGTCACAGTGGCGCAATTGGTAAAAATGTAATTTGCGGTTTGGACGGAAAATGCTATATTAAAGTATGTCGAACTTGTCGTGCATCGACGCGTTGATTAATTGTTTTACCAAGTTACCGGGGGTGGGTTATAAAACCGCGGAACGTTACGCCTACCGTGTCATTGAAATGTCGCGTGAAGATGCCGACCATTTCAGTCGTGCGATTACTGACGTCAAACAACAAGTTAAATTTTGTCAAGTTTGTGGTAACTTTGCGACCGAAGAAAAATGTGAAATTTGTGCGCACCGTCAAAGCGATACGGTCTGTGTAGTGGCACACCCCAAAGATATTAGTGTGATTGAACGTTGTCATGCGTATAACGGAACTTATCATGTTTTGCATGGTGTTTTGTCGCCGTTAAATAAAAAAGGGCCAGAACAACTGAACATTAAATCATTGATGACGCGTTTACAAGGCGGTGCCATTAAGGAAGTGATTATTGCTTTATCTGCCGACGTGGAAGGTGAAGCCACGGCCAATTATTTGGCGGCGTTGATTAAACCCAGTGGTATCAAAGTTTCCCGTTTAGCCACTGGTATTGCGATGGGTGTTGCGTTAGAATATGCGGATGAAATGACGATTGGCATGGCTTTACGCAACCGTACTGAGGTGTTGTGATGGTCATAACGTCGAAACAACTGCCGCAATTATTTGCTTACGAAGACGAAGAAGCGAAACGCATTTTGCGTAATTTGAAAAAAGTTGAAATTAAAAATGAATATCGGCTGATTGATACTGGTGTACGTGAATTTGTTAGTATTGCCAAACTTGACCAAAAGGCATTTCGTTATATTGAAAAAAATGGCAAGTTGTATCTGCGTGAAAGAGTGACCTCAGTTGGCGGCTTAGTACAAGACAGTGTGTTAATTAATTTAGGTGATTTTACCATTGGTGAAGATGAAACCGGCGAAGAGTTAGAATATTTGGTGCGGGTGAAAGATGCGAAGGCTAAACAACGGGCGCGTCAATTACAAGAATGTGAACGGATTGCGCAAGCAACTTTACAGCGTATTCAAAAGCAATTAAAAAATGACGAAATTTTGAAGAAGTGGCAAAGTGAGTTACAAGAAGACCGTCGTTTTGTTCGTTTAGGCAAAGAGGATTATTACCAAGCTCAGGTGGCGATTATCGCCAAGTATGCGAAAGATGATGAAACCTTGGCCAAATTATTGATCGATTATGACCAAAAAATTAACGAAAAAAATGAAAAGTGGTTGACACAACCTTTGAAATTACCAAAAGTCAAAAATGCAACCGAACGGATTGGTACGGCACCACGGGAAGGCATTGGTGAACTTGACCCCAAAAAGCGCGCTGAATTTGAACAATATTATGCGGTACGTGCGCCACAAATGACGCCTTACTTAAATAGTGCGGAAGAAGTGGTACAGGAATTACCACCCGTACCGACAATCGTTGATACAAAACAACAGGCAACTGCGCAAGGTAATACCATAACACCGGAACATAGTATCGTGCCAACGCAAAAGGTTAAAACGGTAACGACCGGCATTAAACAAATGAAACAGGCATTCCGTCATGGTAAAAGCACAAAAGTAGTAGTGAATAATTTAACTACACCGTATGAAAAAACTACCATTGTGCAACAAGTTACCGAATCTGCGGGTGAAAAAAACCAAGAAATGGATCATGATTCCGAGATCTTACGTTAGATTATGAAACTTTGCAATTTTCGTCCGTTGTGTTGGTTGGCATTGATTGTCGTTTCGGCAATTGGTTCCGCCATGCTGTCGGCACAATGTGCCTTAGTAATGGCGGTGGTGTTGTGCGTGGTCTTGTGGTTCGCTAAAGTTCCCGACGAATTTAAAATTGTGGTGCTGACGGTTTTCGGTGTCGCGGTGTTAAGTTATGTTTTGACTACGTGTTTGGTGCCGAATCCGTACTATCATACTTATGACCCAAACGCTGGTTTGCGCGGAGTGGTGCGTGGTTATGTGCGGTGGTATTTGCCAATGTTTTTATCAACTGATAATGCCAATTTAATCTACGCCATGTTGTTTGGTGATAAAAGTGCCTTGACGTGGGGACTGCGTAACGATTTCAGTGCGTCTGGCTTAGCGCATATGTTGGCGGTTTCTGGTTTACATGTCGGGCTGTTATTTTGGGTGGTTAGTACTTTATTAAAAGTTTGTCGAGTACCACGCCGTGCCCATGTGTGGATTGTGGCACCGCTTTTAATTTTTTATGCGTATTTATGTGGTTGGCAATATGCGGTCATGCGGGCGGTGATTATGTGTTTGGTTTATGCGGCGGCCAAACGTAACTTGCGCGTGGCTGATCCTTTGTCGGTTTTATCATTGGCGGCCATCATTATTTTGTTAATTTTTCCGTACGCGTTGGTGTCGGTTTCGTTTTTACTATCTTTTGCTTGTGTACTTGGCATCATTTTATGGTACCAAACGGTTTATCGGGTTATTCCGTCACAAGTCGTGGCCATGTACGTGGCGGTAACTTTGGGCAGTTTGCCGTTCGTGGTTTATTTCTTCGGCGCGGTACCCGTTTTGGGTATTGTTACCAATGTCATTTTGGTACCGTTGTTGGTGTTGTCGTTTTATTTGGGCATGTTCGCGGTCAGTACGTTTGTTTGTGGGGCGGTGTTATGGTTGGCGGAACCGTTATTAAATTTTGTACGGTGGATAACCCGCGCGATTGGTCAGTTGCCGTGGGCGACCATTCATGTCAGCCATAGCTTTCCGGCAGTGGTTGTTTATTTGTTAGGCTCGTTAATCTTGTCACGCTTTGTGTTTTTGAAACCCAAAGTTAAATATTCGCTGGCGGCGGTGTTGTTTACTTGTTATTTAGTTTTTCTTGTGGTTTAATATAATGAAATGGATTTTGCGCAATTAAAAGCCAGTTTGAAGACCAAAGTGGAACCGGCATATTACGTTTACGGTACCGATTATTTCTTAATTAACAAGGCGGTATCCTTAATTCAGTCGGCGGTACCAGGTGCCGAAATGACTAAGTTTGCGGAAGAGGTGGGCGCGGATGCGGTTGTGACTGCTTTGGCAACCACTTCGTTTTTTACCAGTGCGCGCCTGGTGGTGGCGACCTTGGGTGAAAAACCCGCCTTGTCAACGATTAACCAGTACTTAAAAAATCCGGTGGATGGCAATGTTTTAGTATTGATTAGTTATCACGAAAAGCCCGACTTAAATCTTAAAGGTGTGATACCGGTCAATTGTAATCCGTTGCCCGCCAATATCTTAGTGCCGTTAATTGCTAAACAAATTGCGCCACACCAAATCACGCGTGCAGCAGCTGATTATTTGGTGGAAGCAACGGGCGGTTATTACACTTTGATTGATAATGAGTTGACCAAGTTTTTGGCGTATTATCAGGTCGTACCGGTTTGGGACGTGCCACATTTACAACCTTATTTAACCCACACTTTGG
>JAFZUF010000026.1 GCA_017618475.1 Clostridia bacterium | reverse complement strand
ATGACGTGGAAAAAGCACAACGCGGGATTGTCTATGTTGATGAAATTGATAAGATTGCCAAGAAGGGTGAAAACCGCAGCATTACGCGTGACGTGTCGGGTGAAGGAGTACAACAATCGTTGTTGAAAATTATCGAAGGCACGATTGCCAATGTACCACCACAAGGTGGACGTAAACACCCCAGTCAAGAATGCATTCAAATTGATACTTCGAACATTTTGTTTATTGTGGGCGGTGCATTTGTTGGTATGGAAAAGATTGTGTCTGCGCGTTTGAACGGCAGTGGTTTAGGTTTTGGTGCCGAACTGAAAAATAACATGGACGAAAACGCGGCGGTTACCGACGTGAAAAAAGTCAGCCCGGTGGATTTGGTTAAGTTTGGGATTATTCCCGAATTCGTGGGACGTGTGCCGGTGGTGGTGGGCTTAGATGCGCTTGACCGTGAATCATTGATTAAAGTCTTAACGCAACCGAAGAACGCGTTGATTAAGCAATTCGTTAAAATGTTTTCGCTCGACAATGTTAATTTGGAAATTACTAAGGAAGCGATTGAACGCGTGGCGGATTTAGCATTGGAATTAAAAACCGGCGCACGTGGATTGCGTACGATTTTGGAAGACGCGTTGCTTGACGTCATGTATTCGACACCGGCGGACAAAACGATTGATAAAATCATTGTGGACGTAGACGTAATCAATAAGGTTACCGCCCCCAAAATTATCCACGCCGAAAAGAAAGCCTTGCCGGTGATGGAAGGTGAAAAGGTGGTGGATAAGGTCGAACCCAAAACCAAGGTCGCAACAAAGAATGCTAAAACTTCGGCGTAAAAAAATTGGTAATAAAAAAAGAGTAGTCGGGTTGGCTACTCTTTTTTTGTTGGTTGTAATCAATTATTTTTCGATGGCTTTGACTTGGCTGGTGTGGAGTTCAACTTTGTTGCTGCGGCCGAACATATTGACCACGACCGTTAATTTGTGATTGGCGGCATCCACCGCGGTAATCTTGGCGGTTTGTCCCATTAAGGGGCCGTCGATAATGGTAACAACATCGTCAACTTCGAATGACACTTTGATGTTCAATTTACGTTCCAAGCGCATTTTCATCACGTCGGCATTGGTTAACGGTAACGGACGACCTTTTGGTCCCACAAAGCCGGTGATGCCACGGGTGCGGGTAATGGTGTGCCAAATGTCATCGCCGTAAATCATTTTGACGAAAATGTAAGTTGGCATGCTGTGTTGTGTTTTAATCACTTTGGTGCCGTCTTTCTTTTCGGTCATGATATCTTCAGTTGGAATGAAAACTTCGAGGACTCTGTCTTCCAAATGATATTTTTCAATAACTTTTTTTAAGTTGTCTTCCGCAACAGTTTCGTAGCCGTTGAAGGTGTGTAAAACATACCAACGGGCTTCGCTGTCGCGACGTTGGTTGCCCGCCACTTTTAATTCTGGCGGAATATCGTTCGCCACTAAATCATTGGCGATAACTTCAGTTTCTGTAATGTTTTTGTTCTCTTCCATAATTTCTCCTTAAAAGACTTTCCAGCCTGACAAATTGCCATTAACCAATAGATAGTGTAGTAAGCCGAATAAAACCCAAATGACCAAAAGCACAATTCCAAACAAGACAACAATTCCCAAAACAATGCCGGTAGCTTTCATAACTTGTTTAAACGTTGGCCAGTGAACTTTTTTTAGTTCGCTGAAAACACTAGTCAAGCTGCGCCATAACCAACGGAAGAAACGTACCAAAAAGAATGGTTTTCTCTCTTTGTCTTTCTTGT
>JAFZUF010000025.1 GCA_017618475.1 Clostridia bacterium | reverse complement strand
CTACCCCGCAATAAACTGGTCGAGGGTGGCGATTTGCGCGCCGAAAGGTGGAGCAACTCACCATTTCCTGTGGGTTTATTTCGACCCGCCCTCGATATAAATGGAAGTTCATTACTTCTGGTCTTGGTTGGCTTCCTTACCGCACATTTTCAATTCCTTCCACTTGTAATATACTAACATTCTTCGTCTATTTGTTCATCATCAATGTTGGTATCATACAAGAAACTTCTCGATTTTGCCCGAGCAAACGCATATAACACCGCATGGATTTTTAATTCCTCGTAAGTTGTCAGTTCCGGATGTTCCGCTTTTGCGTGTGCTAAATTGATGGCGTACTGAAATATTGAATAGTCCACGGTATCCGGTTTTACCATCTTAAAGGTTTCAACGTTTTGACATCCCAATAAATGAACCTTCTTACCACATTGTCTGGCATAGTTCATCATTTTACGAAGTTCATCCCGATGACATTTCCAGTCGCGTGTTTGTGCTTGACCACCAATTGCTAACTTTGGGTACAATGGACATTCACATAATTTTTTCCAGTATTCAAAACCTTGATGCATCTTAAAAACTGGTGTTGGATAAAAGCCGGTTATTTTTTTAACGTCTTCCCGGCAATAATTTTTAGGCGATAACATGTCTTCTTCCACATGAAAATATTCGTTATCCAATTCGAATATTTCAGCGTATTTTGCAGCACGACACATGTTAAGGAATTTGCGTTTCATACGTTCGCATTCTTTGGCGAACGGTTCCGGTTCCAATTTTGTTTGTTTTTTGTATAAGGTAAAACCACCAGAATCAAGATATAACCGGTCTTGGCCAACCGTTTCATAAATAACCTTGGTTGCATTTAATGGCATATCCACGGTGGAAATTAAAACGGCGTTTTCAATTGTATTTAATAATTTGGGTAATACTTCTTTCCATTTGCCTTTTGCTCCACATGAATACACAAGGCCACCACCCAAACCATAAACCAGTTTATGCATTTATAAGTTTCTCCAATTCACTTTTATTGTCCTTAAACGAAGTCATCCCAAGTTCTTTTAACAATGGGTCTTTCGTGGTACTTGTAACGAGCTTATCGACGGCCGAATAATTCCATTGAGAAAATTCACCAACACGATTGTCCGCAATAACAAAACCGTCAATTTGCTCCTTTGTTAAACCGGACACCACCAATACTTCGGCTTCAGTCCAACCCAATATTCTAAGTGCTTTCAAGCGGGTGTGGCCAGCCAAAACAACCAATTCATCGGTTACAACAATTGGATTGATATAACCATAAGCTTGGATTGATTTTGCCACAATTTGAGCCGACTTATTGTTGCGCCGTGGATTTCCATCGTACGGTTTTAAGTCGTCCAGTTTAACAAGTCGCAATTCTTTTTTCATTTTTAGGCTTTTATGATGTTGTAAAATTCATTACGTAATGCTGGTTTGGTTACAAAGCGTCCATATAGGGCGGCCGTTGTTGTGTCAAAGGTATCATCTTTTATACCACGCATCGATACACATAAATGTTTGGTATCCTTTAACACAACGGCCACATCTTTTGCACCGGTTGCTTCCATCACAGCTTGTGCTATATCGTCACCCAATTTTTCCTGCAATTGTAAACGTTTTGCACAAAGTTGGGTAATACGAGCCAATTTGGATAACCCAATAACTTTACCATTTGGTATGTAACCAATAAAGGCTTTTCCAAAAAATGGAACAATGTGATGTTCGCACAACGAATAAAAGGTAATGTCCTTAACAACCACCAAATTGTTTTTATCCACATCAAAGTTCTTGGCAAACATTTTACCAATTTCCTTGTTGGTGTACAATTGACCATCCAACACTTCCGCATACATTTTTGCAACGCGTTTTGGTGTTTCCTTCAATCCTGGTCTATTTGGGTCGTCTCCCAAAAGTGATATCAACTTTCTTATGCAATCCTCGATTTGCGGTTGATTGTCGCGAATCAAGTTTTTATTGGTTATGATTTTTTCTTTTGGTTTACGAGCCATGTGTTTCTCCTTTTATTCGTTTCTGCAAACCATATTATCTGCTGCCTTTAATTTTTTTCGCTATTTGGTTAGCGCGTAATATTTGGATGCAACGATAATATGTATCCAAGTCTTCTTCAATCAAAACTTGGTCGGCTTCATCCGCCGTAACTCCATTGGCCTTGAATATTTCGCGGTATTGTTTTACTTTAGCCGCGGCACATTCAATTTGGGCTCTTGTGGGGCGTTGTTGTTGTTCAATCATTTTATGTCCTTTTTTGCTTTTAAGGGCCGAATTTGTTTGAACAATGCGTGGCATAAACCAATATTGTCCTTCGGCTTTCTTTTATTTAAGATATCTTGAAGGGCAATTTGTACACCAGGCATGCAATTGGCCAAATGTGTGTAAATCAATTTGATTTGCCACGTTACGGCATCGTCGTTAACCTTGTGTACATCCTCAAAGATGTCCCAAATGGTGGACAAATCATCAACCTTCTTTTCGTCCAAGTAACCAAATGTGATTTCGGTTTGTTCACATCCAATTACCACACGGTTGTTATCATCCACCGAAACTCTTAACCAGTTTTTATCAAACATGTTGATTTCCTTTATTTAATTGCGATGTTTTGTTTATCGACCAATTCTGCACCGGCAATAACTTCACCATCTTTTAACGCAGCTTTTATGGCCATTTTGTCGATTTTAATGGTTACTTCCTCCGATTTGAACCGGTCATCATTAAATATAGTTTCATCGACAACCACCACGGTTGATTTTCTTGTACCGATAGAAAATGTACCGGCCATGAATTTACCACCACGAAGTTCCACAGCCCGCAATAATTCGTTTTCATAAAACTCGATGGCTTTTTTGTTATTGGCCTTGCGAGCCTGCAAACGTTTAAGTTCGGCGTCAATGGCTTCGTTGTCGGCCATACAGTTTTGTCTGGCTTTGCATATTTCCTCGCAACTTTGGTCTTGCATATAATCGCGGGCTTCAGCAACGGCCACCAGTTTTTCGGACAACTCCTGAGTTTCTTCCGGTGTTGGGTTATTATTCAAGGCTTCAATTAAAGCCATAACTTCATCGTTTAATTGTTGGACTTCCTTGTATAATGACATGGTGTGCTCCTTTTAGTGTCCTGTTGAACCTTGTCCATTGCGACCACGCGCTGAACTGTTTTCATAAGCGGTGTATTCCGCATGATTTGTTGTTTCCATAATGATTGCGTCTTCAACCATTTTACCAATTTCAATTTGTGCTATTGCTTTTCCTGAACATATTTCATATTCTTCATCGCCACAATTGTACAATTTAACGGCACAATCGCCCGCATAACCAGCATCCAACAAACCAGGGAAAACAAATACGTCATGTTTTAATCCCATTCCGGAGCGCGGCCAGAAGCGAACAAAGAAACCATCAGGAATCATAAAACGCAAACCAATGTTTACAAACTTTGATGAATGTGGTGGGATGATAATGTTTTCGCAAGAAAACACATCATAAGCCGCGGATGTACCATAAGCACGTTGTGGTATCTTTGCTTCCGGATGTTCCAACAAACATTTAACTGGACAATTTTTCATTTTTATGACTCCTTGGTTTCTGGTGAATAAATTACGTTTGTATCGAAATTGGCTGCATCTTCCATTGTTGCTTCCGCCCAACCGGTTGCTGTTTCATGCACTCTCACCGAGCTGCATACCGCTTCCGGATTATCCAATACACCATCAAACTTCGCTTGCTGCAATAATGTGTTAATTTCTGCACAAAAGAATGCCGCATAATTTTCCGCGGTTGGGTTAAATGGTAATTCAATCCAACGTTGGTTGTGGGATTTGATAAATTCCTTTACATCGCCACGTTCTTTGTCCCAAAAATGCCAGCTATGGTCAAAGTTATCAAACAAGTCCTTTACACCAATTTTCTTCAAATCGCCAAAATCGATAACCATACCATAATTTGTTGCGACCGGTGAACGGAAAAACACTTCCACCAAATATGAGTGGCCGTGAAACGATTTTTTGCAGCGCTCCGAATTGCAATCCCGAACACAATGACAAGCCTCAAAACGATATAATTTGCGAATTAACATTTTGTACCTCCAAGTATTTTGTTAACGTAATCAATATTGCGCTGGATTAAAGCTGTTTGCTTTTCGTTTGGTTCCAAATCAATAAAACCAGCCATTTGCTTTATTTTTTTGCTCCATAAGCGCGTCTTTTTACCTTTCATGGCATGTAATACCGGTAAACTCGAATCAGCGCTTATAACGCGAGAAAACTTGCGACAAAGCCATAACTCAAAAATGGACTTACATCCCAATAAATGGATGTCGATTTGATGGTTCTTATCCAATTGCTCCAGGGCTGTGTTAATTTTACCCACAACAAAGCGACGTTGAAATGCTGCACGAATCCAGTTTTTGCTGTAAAAAGGTTCCATATAACTAACACCCAACAATACTTTTGCCGTCTTCGGTAATTTTTTGTTCACATAACTCAAGTAATAGGACAACAACATACCATATTCTTCAACATAACGAGCATGTGGTACAAACATTGTCCGGTTTTTTACATAAGTCTGCATTTTGGCCAATTGTTGAAATGTTGGTTCACCAAACTTATCCGGAACCACGCAAAAATAACGTGCGTGTTTTGGCATAACAATTTTGTTTGATTTAACCACCCCGGTTGATGTTTCGAAACAACCGTTGTCAACTATCCCATATCGCTGACTTGTTGGAAATGGGTCTTTGTATTTGCGATTGGAAAAATAATGCCAAATCAAAAATGGAAATGGTGTTTTAATTTTATCCATAACCGCGACTGGTATTTCGGACGTAAATAACATGTTTGCTCCTTTGTATAAAAGCTGGTTGTTCAATTAAATGTTCACTTTAGCGGTGTGTAAACACTTCCGCATCCGGAGCCAAAGTGAAGTTTTGTTCAAACAATTTTTTCAATGGTGGGTTTTCATTTAAGTATTTCATCACTTTTTTGATGGCACCAACAATAACTTCCTCGGCGATGTCCGGTTCCATTTCATAGCTTTGTTTGTAAATCTTGGTTGGGTTTTCACGTGAATGAATCAGGTAATCAAAGTGGGTAATACCTGTCATCCAAATGTACATCGCGTGTTGGACGCTGTTCAAATACTTATCCAGCGGTGGATTACGTAATGCGGTTTTCAAGTCCATGATACGATTTTGAGACCGGCTATAAATGTCGGGTTTACCAATGATGGTAAATGTGTCGCCATCAACTTCAATATCCTTGCGCTGCCATTCTTGCCAAACGGTATCATCACCAATTTCAGCACACCATTGGTCAAACATTTCCTTGGTTAAAAGTTGTTTGCCAGTATCAACATAACTCCGGAAAGCACAATTATCATTTTCATAATCCGGTAATTCAAACACCTTGTTGGTGTCATGATAATATGCATCCAAAAAGTCTTCAAAATAACAACCCCACTCGGTGTAACAAGATGGGTTATATTTTTTTAACAGGATGTCCATAAAACCGTGATACTTATTGTTTTGCAAATATGAATTTAAGAATGTTGCAGATATTTTGTAATGAGCCATGTCCCTTCCTTTGAATTAAAATGGGGTGGTTCGCTTCCTGATAAACCACCCCAACCCAGGCAGCTAAATTATTCGCTGTATGTTACGGTTGTTTTACCACCGCCACGATAAACTTTTTTCAAGTATGTCATGAAATCGTCATCGTTGGCTGGAGATTTAACTTTACCCGGTACATCGGCTTCACCCATGAAACCTTCGTGACCCAAGGATGAATTGGTTAAACGTACACCCTTTAAGTATTTACCTTCTTCACCAGGTTCGATGTCAAAACGTTCTTTCATCCAAGCCAGTTTCTTTTCAGCGATGGCCCATTTTTCTGCACGACCCAAGTCGCTCCAAGCTTCGGTACCATTGAGTTCCTTCAATTGAGACCAATCAACTTGGGATTTACCATCTGCATCGGCTGTTTTATCGATAACCTTGTAACCAGCCCAACGAGCAATGTGCAGAACCAATGTTGGGTCACGCAACAAACGGTTGGAATCGATAAACAAACCATCTCCGGTTTCTTTTTCGAAATCATATTCACCAACAATTGTGATTGTGGTTTTTGTTGTTTTGGTTGTGTTTTGCGCTGTATAAGTTTTTGATAACTGTTTTTGTATTATGTTTAATGGCATGTTTTTTCCTTTTTGTTACTATTTCGAAACCGGAATTGGTTTCTGTTTTATAACGACTCTTCATCGTTAATTGGTTCACTATCCCATTGCTCCCACGGAAAATCGATATAGTGGTCATCCATAATTTTTTTGGGAATAGCAATAATGTGTTTCTTTTCGGCCTTGGTTAATTCATTCCAAGTTTTGTTACGAACATAAACAAATGCAAACTTTGAATCTGGAAACTTTTCCAACATGGTGCGAAAGGTTTTGCCGGAATCCAGTATGTCGTCGCAAAAAACAAAATCGGACGTGTATAATGTGGTGCCACCCTGGCACATCAATGTTGGCGCCAAAACGGTTGTTTCTTTTTTAGGGTCAAATGAACCCATCAACGTGGCACCGCTGAAACGGGCATACATAGCCGCCGGTATTAAACCACCACGCGTCAGGCCAATGATAAACAAGTCCTTGTCAAGGTGTTCACTTTGTGCTTTGATAATTTTGGCCATCCGGTCATAGGTTGCAGGTTTTGCCATAATCGCTCCTTTTTGTGTTTTATTCGGTTGCTTTATAGCGACACAAACAATTTAATGGGTTCATTGATTACCATGTAGCAATATACAAACGATTAAATATGCGTTGTGTAGCGATTACCCGATTTGCACAGACTGTGTTCCAAGGATACCAAAAACAACGATTATGGATTGTCTCAAAAATTGTATCCACAATCACTTACGCGATGTATCCAAGGGGTATACTTTTTTAACGAATAGCATTACACCAGCCTAAACGTCCATTACGCGTACAGTCTAATCGTCGGGTAAACGATAAAATAAACGTATAACAGTGTACAGCCTAAACGTTAGGATAGTGTATAGTCTAATCGTCAGGGCAGTGTACAGTCTAAACGAAACATAATCACTTCATGGTAATATTATTTTATGGGAGTATTTATTTAATTATTTATTACTCACAAGGAGCCCGGGGATGGCCGTTTTGTCAAGTTTCGCATTTGAGCTATAGCTTAAGCGCAGAGCTTTTTGGAAGAATTGAATTTTGCTCCAACTTTGCGGCGATGTTCATTTTTGGTTCATTTTTGGTTCACTTCTTAACACATTCTTTCGGCCGGTGGTTATAAATCGGAGCATTTAACCATAACAAAGGAGAAAAAAATGCCTAAAATGTCAAAATGGCGCCGTCCGGACGCTTTAACTAAATTGCTGTGGACACTTGTTGAAAGAGACAAGGCCGTACTTTTCGTTGAAAAAATGAAAATTACACCATCCACATTTTACCGCTGGTTGAATGGGACACGCTATCCGTGTTTGGAGAATGTGAAACGTATCAACCGGGCAATGCGAACAAAACAATTCCTGGGCTTTGACCACGATGTTTTGCCACAGTAGTATATTATAGGGCCACCATAACACATGTTGTGATGGCCTTTGTTATAAGGTGAATGTGTTTTATTGGTGCGCTCAAAGTTTCCTTTGCTTGACTTATCGGGCGCACCAATAAAACACACGGTAACAATGGAAGCAAAGGAAGCGGTATGAATAAACAGAAACTTATCGAAAAAATAATTGCCTGGGAAGAATGGGGCAAATCACATCCACAAAAATTACCAAAGACACTTCGTGAAGCTTTGGCCAATATGCGACAAGCGTTGATGTTTCAACCGGAATTTGTGTCGGCTGATATTATCGATGGTATGAAAAAACAATTTAACATCACAATGGATGTTACACAGGACACACCGAAAGAAACATTTGGTGAATCAAGTGTTGTTGTGGATATAAATATTTTCACTTATGCAAAACAATACCTGGAAAACATTGAAGACCATCTTGATGAATTTGCCAATTTATACAAAGCTTCCTTAAACTTGAAACTTTGTACCAATGCCGAATCCTACAACGATTTGTCCGGATTATTAAAAATTGAACGTGCTGATTTTGTTACCAAGTTTTTACGTTCATTTGCTCGTGAAGTCGGTATTGATTTGATAAACGAATCCCAAATAACCAGACTGCGCAACCAGTTAGTCGGCGACCTGAATTTGTTTGAGGATTTTGAACGTAGCGCTAACATGAAATTGGAAAAACAATATGCCATGCAATTGGCCAGTAAAGTTGATGGTTTTTCCACAAACAAGGATGATAACATTATACAGGACGGCATGTTGCGTAAATGTTATCGCAACTTGTTAAAATCAAATTGGTTGACTGCCATCGATGGTTTTAAGAATTGGTGCCATTATGCCATCATAAAAAACCATTTGGCCGGTCATGATGATTTTCTTGGTTACCATATTTACCGCGGTCGTGGTGGTGAAGGTAAAACAGTTGAAGTGAAGGCTCTAAAAAATTGGGCCGTATCTGGTAACATAAACTTTTATGAAGGTTCATCGAAAGATGTTCGTGCCGGTTTTATGTCCAGGGCTGTTCCGGATGCTTTGTTATCCGCTATCCAAGAAGAAACCGGTTTCGAGGATGAAAAAGCAAACGAGGTTCGCAAAGCTCTTGGCGACATTGGTGGTTTAATACCAACCGAAAAAAAATTTCGCGATGCTGAAACAGTTATTTCCAGAACGGTTTGTACAAGCACAACCAATGACCGACGTATTTATCCACAACGCAAGTTTTTACAAATAAAGTTTGGTCGTATTGACAAAACCGAAGTACCGGCGGAATGCATGTTAAATCCACAAAAATACGCGGATGAATTTGTCCGGGGTATAATGGAAACCATACCTGTCGGTGAAAAATACCGCCCATTCTATACCCAATTGTGGCAATATTTGGCCAAGTTAAATGAAACCACTTTAATCAACGATTATTGGAATAGTGTGTTTGCCAGCTGGATTGCAAAAAACCACACGGTTCAACTTGACCATCAGGATAACACCTTGAAGCAAGGTTATGTTGTGGAAAGCCGGACAGCCGATGGAGTAAAGGATGTTACCGCGGATGAAAGGTTGGTTGAAATTGGTATGGTTAAATTGATGAATGATTTAATGGGGCCACAACGCGACCAGCAGGCTGATTATTTTAGCCGTTTATCCCAATGCGAAAACTTTATCCAGGACTTTGCAAAAAGAAACCCTTCGGTTATTGAAATTGTGGAAGGTTCCAGTAACAAAAAGGTAATAAAGTTTTATCCAGCAAAAGTTTACAATGTACTGAAAGCCAGTTGGGATGAAGTCCATAACAATGACCGGTTTGCAGAAGAACGCAAATTGTTTGGTTATTTAACCCAGGTTTACGATGCGCTCCGGAGCCTTGACCGGGGTGCCAATCCGGACGAATTTACATTAAAACTCGATTTTGTCGCTTAAAATGGTGAAAAAATGGTGAAAAATCGGGGGAAAACCGGGTGAAAATGCTGGTTAACCCGTTGATTTTAGTGATTTTTTCACTTTTTTTGAATGTGTTCACTTTTTTTGTTGAAATGTGTTCACTTTTGAGGTATAATTATATCATAATAATTAACCAAAGGAGCAACAAATGAAACCGGACGCACAAACCATTATGGAACGCAATCAAAAGGTTGTTGAATTACGCAACTTGTTGATTGACCAGATGGGTTCCACATACAATTTAATAATTCGCGAATCATCCAATTCCAGACGCACAAACATGAAACGTTTGACCGGATGGAAATTGGTTGGTGTTGGTGGTATCAATTATGGCGGTTGGGATGATGCATATTTTTTCATCACAATCCAAAGCAAAAAAGGTATCAAAAAACACCTGATTACGGACGAAATTATTAAATGGATAAAAACAAACTAAACAACAAAAGGAGAGCAACATGTTAAACAAAATCAATAACATTATTTGGGGAGTAGCATTATCAATGGCGGTTTTGGCTGGGGTCACAAGTTTAATGGCCCACCAAAGCCACCGGATGCAGCAATATGCGGTGGAACATAATTGCCGTTGGGATTATAACGACATGTGTTACACCAAGGAACAACGTCCCTGGTTATTTAATAAATAATGTGTTCACTTTTTTAGTGCCACATGAATTAAAAAATGGTATAATTAAATTATAATAAAAGGAGCAACAAATGAAATATATCAACGTAACTGAATTTAATCGCCGCATCTCCACATGGGGAAGTAAAGAACCGGAAACCCAACTTGTTAAGGTTGGGGACGAGGTTAAGGTTGGCCACTTTGGTGGCTTCCGCGGAACCTTCTTTGGTGAACCGGCGACCATTGTTAAAATCCAAAAAGATGAATATGGTTCACATCGTATTTGTGTCCAGGGTAAAAAATCCGGATACAAGGTTTATTGCACCGAGGGTGGCCACGTTTCATCAACAAGATTTGGTAAATACAATAGCGTAATGTTTTCCAAAATGGCGGAAGGCGACATTTTAAGCCAATTGTACGATTTCAATAAATAATTAAAAAAGGAGCAACAAATGAAAGAAAAAATCCAATTATACATTGACAAGGTTTATAACCTGGAAACAAATAAAAGGGGTTTCACCATTATTTTGCGATTTGTTGAAACCGGAACGGCCTTTCAATTAACAAACCAATTTGATACAATGGATGAAGCACAAGCTGCATTAAATGATTGCGCCAAACGTAAAAGCGCCAAGTTTGATGTGGAAATTGTTAACAAGAAAATAATATAAGGAGCAACACATGGATAACTGGATAAGAAAACATATTGCGGACGGAAAAGTGTATACCGTTTATTCCGGAACCGATAATGGTTGCCGTTGTGGATGTAAAGGCAAGTATTATAAACGGGGCGACAGAAGTTTCCATCGCATTTTCAACGAAGCCACCAAACTTTTATATGCCGGTTGTGAATACGAATTGATTGGTAATGCCATCAATATTCCCCGCGGCAATAATAAAACGTACACATTATTTGTGGAGGTCTAAATGCAAACATTATTGGTTGGAAAAATGAATTTCCTGATAAAAAAGAAACGCGCAAAGCAATTAAAAAAACGCCTAAAAAAGGAGCAACAAAATGGCAAATAAACAATACATAATTCAATTTTTGGAGGATGGCGACATAAAACAAATGTGGTTTTGCAGCCACAACCCCCAGGACGCATTTTGGAAGTTGATTGGTTTTATGGGGCATTTAACCAAGGAAGATGAAGTGGCCATGTGCGAATTTAGCGACCACCCATCCCATGACCATAATGTTTTAACCGTGGATGAAGTTCGGGATTATTATAATAATTTGTTTGACAGGGATTTTAATGCTGGTACATGGGGTTCATTGTTTATAAGCCTGCTGGATTATTGGGATTCCATTACATGTTGTGCCTCGTGGTTAATGCCTGCACAATTAAAACGCGCCAATTTGCGCAAAAACCGTGTTATTTTGCGCGTTGAGGAATTTGGCGAGGAATTTACCGGAATATGGCAAAACCCCAATTATACGGCGATTATTGAGCGGTTTACGCGTAAATGGGAGAATTGATATGCAACCACAGGACATGATTTCCTATGTTAGGGCGGCAAATAAGGCCAATTTCCTTGTTCGGGTTCACTGGTATCGCGATAATATGCGGTTTTGCAGGTTTAACCACACCGTTTATAACAAAACGCTGGAGTTTAATGGGGCCGAACATTTGGATGGACTAAAATTCCGGTGCGATAAAATAATTGATAAAATTGAAACGGCTTATTTGGATGCCAGATTAAAAAATAGGGTTAAGGACAAAATAAGAATCGTGGTGGATACGTGCCTTGTTGTGGTTCATTATGAGGACGACAACGATGACACGTACACCACGGTTTTTGTTTTCAAGCCGGCGGATTTTTAAGGCCGCGGCCATTGTCATAAACAAAAGGAGTGCCATAAATATACGATAAATATTTTCGAATGTGTTCATCCCGGAGAAAAATGTACACATTTATAAAAAAACGGTTATAATATAAACAAACCATAGAAAGCAAAGGAAAGTAAAATGACAAATCTTGAAAAACAGATTGTAGCCACAATCAAAAATGGCGGCGACATTTGGGAAGTCGTTAAAATTGCCCAAAAATATAATAATGAACAACTCATTGACCGGGTTCTGGATAACATCCTGAAATATGGGTTGGAAAAAATATTGGAAAAACCCAACCGAATATTTTATGGCGATAACCATAAAGTATTGCCCCTGGAAGAGGAATTGGTTGGTACCACATCAATCCCACAACCGTTTGAAGGTTTCGGTGTTGGGAAAGATTATGATGAAGCCGTTGAAATTATATGTACCGCGGGGATGGATTCATTTGGGGACTACATCAAGGCGTGTGAAAACAGGAAGCCCCAAGTTGCAGCCAAGTATGATTTAACCTTGCCCGCAATACAATGGAAAACAATTTATCGTAAAACAAATCCACAAATAACAAGCAATTTAAGAAAACTGTGTTGCGGTATTGGAATTGAAATTCCGGAATGCGATAGGGTAATTGATTTGCAGGAAGGTATTTGTTGCCTGAACCATAACACAACCAACGTAACAATAATTATAATCAAATGAGAAGAAAATGTTGTCAATAAAAGCACAATTGGAAAAGAAAGCATTGTTAACTGATATGAACACCTTGAAAGAAAAGGTGGCCGGCCGGTTAAGCGATAAATGCTTGGCCAAGCTGTTGGAATTGGGTATTAACCCATTCAACCGCGATGGTTCGTTAAAATCAAAGAATTGTATAAGCGTCATGATGTGGCGGTACAAGAACAAGAACAAATGGTATAAAACAAAGGGGATAAAAAATGAATCCGGAAAATGATACAAACAACAAATATGCCGTGCTTTCGTGTTCCGGGGGTATGGATTCAACCAGTTTGTTGATTCACTTATTGGCCGAAGGGTATAAAGTCCAAATCATAAACTTTGATTATGGTTCCCATCAAAATGGTTGGGAGCGCAGCCGGTTGGACGAAGTGGTTTCTTATTTAACCGCGGAAAAACATTTACCGGTGTTTTACGAAAACTTTGATTTAAGCGATATTATGGGCCGGTTTTATTCATCATTAACCGATTCCGGATTACAAACTCCGGATGGTAATTATGCGGACGAAAACATGAAAATTACGGTGGTTCCAAATCGCAATGCAATATTTGCATCGTTGATTTATGGAGTGGCTTTGTCGGTGGCCAAACGAAATAATGTTGATGTTAAAATCGCAATGGGTGTCCATAATGGCGACCACACAATTTATCCGGATTGCACACCTGAATTTTTTGACCAGTTGTACAAGGCTTTTGCTGCAGGAAATTGGGATGCTGAAAAAGTCCAATTGTATTTACCATATTTGAACGGCGACAAAGGCGACATTGTTATTGATTGCCATAAATGCTGTGAACAATTGGGTTTGGATTTTGATTATATTATGAGCCGGACTTTGACCTGTTATAAACCAAATGCCGATGGTGAAAGTTGTGGTACATGTGGAAGTTGTACCGAACGTATCGAGGCGTTTGCCAAAGCTGGCTTAAAAGACCCGGTTAACTATGTTAAACCAGAAGGAGAGGTACATGGGACAGAAGGTAATCCAGATTGAAGGGCCTGATGGTTCCGGGAAAAGTTATTTAGCGCAAGCCTTGATACATGATTTCAAGGCTGCGTATATCCATGTAAGTAACTATCCGGAAAAGAAACAAACCATTTTACAACACGAACCAATGATGGCCTTTGGTGATGATTGGGCACACAAACGGGATTTGTCGCCGGTCGTTTTAGACCGCCATTGGTTAACCTTGTTTGTTTATTCCATGATTTTCGATAATCAAAGCGACCAAGTTAGGGTGCTGAATTTTATTGGTGAACATTTACAACAATGGCGCCAAATTGCTGACAGGATTGTGTTTTGTTTACCACCCAAACAGGAATATTTAACGCGCTTCGAAAAGATTAAATCGGAGCGTCCAGAATTATACACCGACATGAGTAAAGTGTATGATGCTTTTTGGGCCTTGTATTATGGTAAAAGATTGGACAATCCAGTTTGCCACACATTGTTGGGTCGTTGGTTGATGAGTAATGGCGGTATGGCCACATGGCCAAACGTGCGGTTGTATGATTATACACAACATTTGGAAGATTTTGACAATCGTGAACCGGCCGATTGGGCAAAAGAAAACTTGCTATGAAGAAAAAGGATGTCGCCTATTGGAAGTCTTTTCATAAACGTATGGTGGAAAAAATACTGGACAAATGTGAAAAGCTTCCTTGGGCTGAATACGAAACGCATTGGTTTAAGCGCGGTCAAAAACATTGGTACAAAAATAAGGAACGTACCATCATCACCGACAAACCAATACTCATATCAAGTTACTTAGAGGTGGATGGAATAACTATCCGGATAAGCAACCACGAAAAGAAAAGTGGTTATGCACCAGGGACTCGCAATTATGTGTATGATGAAGTGGGTCAATTTACATCCAAGTTTTATCCACCAAAGTGAACTTATGTTTTCCATTAACCCGGTATAATGGAAAAGATAATTACGGAAATGGTAAAATGAGAATTGTTCAAAACTTTTGTACCCAACCAAGAAAATATGCCGACAGTGAAGGTCGCTTGGTTATTGAATTGGAACCAAATGATGACATTCAAGCCATCATTAAAAAGTATGAAAAGAAGCGTATAAATTGGTGGGACGAGGAATGTGTTTTTGTTCCATCAAAAAGCAATGAACGCCAATTATATTTTCGCCGTCATCAACCGTATTTGGATTAAAAGGAAGAAAAATGGACGAGAAGAAACTGTTAAATGAAGTCCGGAACTGCATAAACAAATCGCTTGCTGATTTCGGGCAAATTATTGTTGACAATTTTGGTAAAGTCCAGGACAAGGTTGGTATTGGCCTGTACAACAAATATGGTTTCATCAGTGGTGGTTATATTGCCGACATGCTTGACCGCCAAGCCTTGTTGCATATAAATAACATTTATCCGGATACCAGGGAAAAACAACTGTACACCAAAACCGCGGACATTGAATATATCCACCAGTTATGCAACCTGAAAAACATTTATTTCAATATTAAAAGCGAGTGCAGTTATCGCAAGGATGGGCGGCTTGAAGCCGAAACCCACATTATACTATATCAAAATGAGGAAATTATGGCCGAAGCAGATTTCGCATTTGTGGAAGCAAAAGTAAACCAATGTAAAACAAAGGAGTAAAATATGAAACCACGAGAATTACGTGGATGGATGGCCTATGATGGTTCCGTACATGATACTAAGGATGCATGTGATGCACACAATTCCATGTTAAACAACAAGGAAGACCGTTTTGGTATTAGTAGGATTTTCGAGAAACCAAAAATAAAATTCCGTGAATACAAAGGGTTATTCGTTAAAGTGTTGCAGGCGAACCGTGCTGAAGATTTGGAATGGGCCATAACAAAAGCAGCCACTGAATACGAAATGGTGGACATGCAATATTCCACAACAAATTGGGGCCCAAATACTGATGCTATTCATTTTAGTGCTTTGTTGTTGTTAAAGGATAAGGAATAAAAATGCCATTAAAACCACACATGCAGGTTGCGTTGTTGATTTATACAATGGTGTTGTGCAAGCAATTTACAACGGATGAATTGGTTGCGATGGCCGACAAGCTCAAAAAAGGAATACGTCCGGACACCTTTAATGGTGGTGGTTTGGAACGTTTTACCAATGAAGAATGTGCCGAGTTGTTGCGACCAATAATAGCAGGAAGGAACAGACATGAAGGACAAGCTTTATAAATTGCCCCGGTTTAAGTTTCGGGTTAACGATTATGAATATGCTGGTTTGTTTAGCAGCGACCTCGAATCCATTCATTTGTTGATTGGAGATTTTAAGGTTGTCAAAGTTAAACAACATTGGCCGCGCACTCGTGGTATGGATATTTGGGTTGAAAGGAGAACACAATGAAACAATTTCCAAAATGGAACAGAGGTGGTATAGCATTACCTGAATGTGGAAAACCATATTTCGGTATCGCGCCTGGTTATCGTCACGGTGTTACGGTTCGAGTACGACCAAATACAAATGGTACAGCCAACGCTTTTCCGTTGCTTGGTATTGACCGGTGGTTGTATTTGGAAGATGTTATTGAAGTTCTGGATTGTGCCGACAATTATTCCAAGGCCGTTGAAACCGCTTTGTACAGGTTGCGCTCAATTTTGGCGGACAATGGTTTACCGGATAAAAGGTTAATTGAAAACGATATTAAACGAATATTGTGGTACATGACCGGTTCACAGGTTTCGGGTACTACAGCAAGAAAACAAGTCGAGGAGGAAAGCGATGGCAATGACGTTAATGGAAGCGTTGGCACATTGGCCTAACCCAAAAACAGTTATTGCAACCAAAAGTGGTATGCAATATAAAGGTATGAAACCCAATGGGATTTATAAAAGGAATGTTCTAAAAGCGGAATCATTTCATTGGGTTAATTCGCTTAAAATAAGCGAGCTTTTAACACCATTAACAAATGATGAACAAATCCTTGGTCAGGAGCCAGTATAATACAAAAGGACTGGAAATGCAGACATGTTACATATTCGATATCGATGGGACGCTTGCTAACAGCAAAAGTCGTGCCGAAAAGTTTCTTAAACCACCAGAAGGTGCAATCCATTTTAATCGCGATGAAATTGATTGGGTTCCTGATTGGGATGGTTTTTATGAGAATTGCGATTTGGACGAGGAAATCGTTGGTGTTGCGAATGTGTTGCGAACACTGGTTTATACCGGTGAAGTTATTTTGTTTGTAACTGGTCGTCCGGAGCAGTATAGGGAGAAAACGCTTAAATGGTTATGTAAGTTGCTCGATTGTTCGAAGGATGAATTTGATATCCAATGCACCCTTTTGATGCGAAAAGATGGAGACCATTCACAAGATTACAAATTAAAGCGTGAAATATTTGAACAAACCATTAAAAATAATTATGAGGTTTTGGGTGTGTTTGAAGACCGAGACCAGTGCGTAACAATGTGGAGGCAGTTGGGTTTGCAATGTTTCCAAGTTGCAGCTGGTGATTATTGAGAAAAAAATAGTTTTGGAGAAGTGAACACATGATGATAAAAGAAGCCTTGCGTTACGTGGAATTGCTGCAACCACAGCCGCGTATGAAGTACCCGATTTTGTATCGCATACTTTTATGCGTCCGCAACGAATGCAAAGCCCAATTGTTGAATGGTAAAAAAATGGATGACCAGTATTCGCCTTCACGAGCGATTCGGCCAGCGCTTAAATCTCAACCAAAGTTGCGTTGCTTTCTATACTTGAAACCACCTATGGAAGTACCAACAAATCTAAATGTCAACGGTATCAATAGAATACTGTATTGGATTAACCATCATCCATATGCGTATTCCTATGGAGACCTGCTCTTAGCGCGGAAGTTTAAGAAAATATTAAACCACCGGAAGTGCAAAACAGTGCACCACACCGAGATGGCTTTTTATATTCCTAACGCGTCAAAGATTCGAATAAGAAAGGGACACTTTTGTCTCGAGGGAACGGCAGAGTATGAATCTCGAAACACTCCGGAAGCAGATAAGGAAGGAACAACTGAGGTACCTATACAAGAATGACATACCTGATGGTACTCGTTCATTGCAATGGTACAACGGACACATACCCAAGGAATACATTTTTAACAGCAAAAGACGGCGTTTAGCTGGTGTTCCACATGCTCAAGATTATTTGTATTGCAAACCATTTTTCGTCTGGCATCGCCACAAAAAGTATTACTCGCATTATAAGGACGGCGAATTTGTACGCGAAGCATTACCCATATTACCAGAAACGGAAACCATGTTAAATGACCTCGCTCGTATGGTGTTAAGTAAATGTAAATATGATTATCGCTATCAACAAGACTTGTTTGCCGACGCTTATTGTGCCTTGTTGCAAAAGTTTCGCGAAGTTGATACGAACCGGCCAGCGCTCAACGTGTTTAATTATGTGATTTCCATTGGTATCAATGCAATTAAAAATGTAAATAATAAACACCGCGAATGGGATTACTTCCATCACACCATGTGGGAACCAGCCGATTGATAGTGTACATTTTATAAAATGAACCAACAGAGGTACCAATAATGGCAACAAAAGAAGCAAGCATTGTCAACTTTAATGCGTTTGACTTGGAAATGCTTGACAAGTGGTATAAGGAAAATCTTAAAAAGTACGAAAATGAAAATGGCGAGCTGGACTTCGGTAATGACCCAAATGGCGAGTTTTATGCTAAAGCGGAATTGTATGAGCGCTATCTGGATTGCCGCAACAGGTTACTTGCTCGTAAACCCATTGAAACAAAACAATTGGTCGCCGATGAAGATGCTGTCAATGCGGTGAAGAAAACATTCCACGATATCAATACTAAAATACAATCCAACATCAAGGAAGGTGTGGAGTTGAATGGTAATGATATTCGCTTGCTTGTGGAAATGATGAAGGTGTTAAATGGAGATAATAAATAATGTCGCTGTTTAAGCTACCCAAATTGCAATTTGTTAAGCGCGACGATGGCGAAGGTATGTTATCGTTCCGGGATTTCGCTGAACGTGTCGGTTACAACAGACCCGAAGATTTCCAAATGATTATACACGACTTTATTCGGGGGCATACTGAACCGCGTTTATATTTAGCCACACGTGGTATTGGTAAAACGGTTCAAGGTACCATTTTAACATCCGCATATTTGTTATACTTAAATCCAAATTACACCATTGGTATTGTAACCAAGGAAGGTAAACGTGTGCAGGAAATTGTTCGCGCCATTGCTGATTGTTTAATGGCCGTTGATGTACCACTTGAATCGTATAATGGTACCACCATAAATCTGCGCAATAAAAGGTTCTCAGTTAACCAAGCGAATTGTAAAGGTGTAACCCTTGGTGGCCGTGGTTTACGTGGTTTACACCCGGATTTAATTATTATGGACGACCCTGTAACTGAAGTCGATGCTTGGAGTGAAGCTGAACGCCGACTGGTTAAATCCAAATGGGACGAAATTAACAAATTGAATACAAACATTTGTGTTATTGGTCAGCCAGTTAGTAACAAGGATTTGTATTCCGTGTTGCGCGGCAAGATATTAACATTTGAACAAACCTGGGATGACATACCTGATAAGTTCTTTGGTACTATTTATAAACCAGACCTTGATAAAATGCGCTTAACTGTGTCCGAGCGTTCAATCCAAATGTCATACTTTTTGAATGTTCCTGATGACCCATCGTTAGCATTCGCTAAAATTGAAACCGTGGATTATTATTGTCCGGACAATGTTATGTTTATTGACCCGTCTGCTGGTAAGGGCGATTACACGGCTGTTTCCATTGGTAACATATTTATGGGCACAAACAAATTCGTTACATGTGGTTTCATGTTTAACGAAGCCTGGTTTGACATTATGGATATACTACCGGAATTGCTTGCAAGGTTTAAGGTTAAGAAACTATTGGTTGAACAAAATGGTGTTGGTGCTGGAATGCCTGACATGTTATACAAAGCAGGTATTTCATGTGTACCCATTACGTCCACCCAAAATAAACATCAAAAGATTATTTCGGTTGCAGACCAAGTGCCGTACATGGCATTAACACAATTGAAAGCAAGTGATGGTTTCGGTGGTCGTTTACTGGAAGCGAACCAATTGTTCATAGAAAACGTTAAAGAATATACGTATGATGCGAAACACGATGACGGTATTGATTCGATGGTTTCGCTTATAAAAGAGGGTTTTGGAGTGCGCAAAACAGATTAAAGGAGGGCATTATGAAAGTCGTGTGTACAAACTGTGGTGGTGAAATAACATTACATGAAACATTTCCACTCGGTTATTATGCGCGATGTAATAAATGCTGTTCCATTAACGAAGGCTCGAAGAATTATGTGTACGCTCATTTGGGTGGCACCAAGGAGCGAGCAATACAAGTAATGGTCGATGCCGGTTGTGCTAAAAGGATAAGTGATGCGTTATACAGAAAAGAACGAGTTTCGAAAGAGCCAACGGTGGATTCGGTTTTCGGAGCGTTTCATTCAATCGAAGGGGAGAAAGTGTGAGATATGTGGTTGTACGGTCGCGAAGAAATTCAACACCCATCATAAATATAAGGCGGATTACACCAACCTGTCGCCGACACGGTTCATGTGTCTTTGTCAGGATTGTCATCTATATTGCCATCGCAAGTTACATCGCTTGGATACGGTTGCGCGAAACATTCGCAAGTTTAAGTGGGAATAAGTAGTGTATATTTATGTGAACACCCAAGGAGGTAACATAAATGGCAAAACAAAATATTCTGGTCTTGCACCGGAGATTCCGTGGGCCGGACTATACAATAGGTAAATTGTATTGGCAAAATGGTTCCAAGGAAGTTTATATTTGTGACATATTGGAAGATACTGTTCGCAACAAACTTGTTTCAAACTTAAATAATTTCGTAAAAGTATTTGGTAAGACCGCTATTCCATACGGCACGTATGAAATTGTTCGGTCGTATTCCAATCGCTTCAAGAGAAACCTTCCATTACTTTTGAATGTACCACACTTTGAAGGTGTGCGTATTCATGCAGGAAACACGGCAGACGACACCGAAGGTTGTTTGTTGCCTGGTTTTAATCGCGTAAAGGGTAAAGTAGTGGATTCACGTAAAGCGTTCAAAGATTTGGATGACCGCATTGTCAAATGGTTAAAAACCGGCAAGGTGTACATCCAGATTGTTGACTAAACCCACGGAGGTAACTATGGGAATGTTTAATAACAATGATGTTGCAGCGCTGGCAAAGCTCGAAGCAACATTGCAAACCGAAATGCGTTTGTTGCGTGAAGCCTATGATAAACAACAGGCCACAATACAAACGATGAATAAGCACATCAAGTTTTTAGTCCATATCGTTAAGTTAGCGAATCCGGACTTGAATGAAGATGAATTGCAAAATATAACCACAACCCAAAAGAGGTAACATTATGAACGAAGAACAAATGAAACAGTTGCTGGACATGTTTGATAAACGTCTGGACGATAAATTGAAAGCGCGCGATGAGGAAGCTAAAAAGGCTGCCGAAGAAGCCGCTAAAAAGGCCGAAGAAGAAAAGAAAAAGCAGGAGCTTGAAAATGATAAATTGAAAGCTGCTGAAGAAAAGGTCAAAAAAGAAAAAGAAGCAAAGGCTGCTGCCGAAGCTGAAAAGAAGATTTATTTGGAAGCCTTCAAATATAACTCCACATTGAAACAGTTTGTTGAAGACAACAAAGATTTCCTGCCTGAAAACTTGGGCGCAATCATTGACGCGTTGCAAACCAAGCAATATACTGGTGACGTTGAAAAAGCAAACGAATTGAAACGCGCTGTCATTGAACAATATATTAAAAAGCAAGAAAACTTGGATAACTTGCCGGATTCATTGAAAGCGAAAGCTGAAGCGTTTGCTGAGTTCACAACCCAGGAAAAATTAAATCGTGCTGCCGATTTTTATGACATCGTTGAAACTGGTATCCATACCGCAAAGAATATCAAAAAGGTTGAAGCGATGGAAAAAGGTGGTGGTAATCCTGGTGATGGTTCAAAGACCGCTAACCAAGAATACGAAGAAAAGATGTTACAGTTTTCGAAGGAAGCTTTAGCACCTGGTTCCACAAACAATGGGGACGGTAAATAATGGACGCAAAACTGGAAATGGTTGAAGTTGAAGCTAAACCCATAACATGCACATTGGAGCATCCACATGGGGTGAAGCAACAAACTGAAGTTGAAACATTGCGCAGCATTATAAACCAAAAAAATGAAATCATCGAAAAGCAAACGGAATACATATCCGATTTGCAAGAAGAGGTTTCAAAGCTGCGCTACAAAATACGGATGTTGACTTTATAATGGTAGACACAAGGACAATCAATTTAAGCGAATTGGGTAGCGTCGTTGCAGGCGATGTGAAAGCTTATTTTGATGAAATTGAGGTCGAAGCCGGTATCCTTCAAGAAGCGCTTTACAAAAACGGCGCAAGTTTGCAGGATGTGGCGAGAAAGTTAAACGAACGGTATAACTGGTTGGAGCACGGTCTTGATACACCAAACAATATGGATTTGCAAACAGCAATTGCCATTGTTGTTGATGGTATAAGCAAAGGTATCTTTTCGGAGCGCCAATTTTGCAATGCTATGGCGGCAGTATTTATCAACCCAATTAACCGCAAGGAGTTTGGTGATAATGCTCCGTCCACAGCAGCGCGTAAAGGTTTCAACCATGTGATGATTCATACCGGATTGTTTATTTCTAAGATAAAGGCTCGTTTAACACAAGGAGTGAAAAATGTTTAGACCTCAGTTAGTGGAAGACCTTAAAAAAGTATTTGGGTATTCACAGGTTCGTATTACTGATTTGGACGATGAAAGCGAAGTGCTTTACTTTAATCCAATCGAAATTGTTTCAACACCAATTGTGGGTTCTGGTAAGACCCATTTTCGTGTCTATGGTGAACTCGGTGTTTACCAAGATGAAGCGAATGGTAAGTTTGGCCAGTTACACCACAGATGGCGTACAACCAATTGTCCAGCTAAAAACAAAATACAGTTCCAAGGCGACGAAGAAGGTCGTTTGGTTAATTTGTTGCAGCAACACAAAATATTAACAAAGCAAAGGATTGTGTGGCAGGATGATATTAACTGGAACGAAGCTCCTGATGTTGCTGGTGGAACAGTAACTATGGATGGTGAATAATGTTTACACTTGTATTAAAAGCAGAAGGTTGTCCAAACTGCGATATGTTGAAGCGCTGGCTGACAACGATGGAATTTATCGAAGGTACATACACAATATTGCTCGCCAGTGAAGTGCATTTCGATTGGCGACCGTTTTGTATAAAATATGGCGTAAAATCGGTTCCAGCGTTGGTTAACTTGGACACCGAAGAGGTTATTACTGACCTTGAACAAATTAAAGCAACATTAACACAATACAAAAAGGACTAAGTATGGCAAACAACACATTTAAGATAAAAGATTTGCGCGGTGTTAGCGGTTATCAGTTTATGCAGGTAATGTACTTCCTGATGCGTTCCGCTTATTATACACCGGAAATTGTTAACGATTACATAGCTGAAACCGGTAATGATAAACCGGAAATCGGTAACTTTTTCAAATGGTTGGGCGAACTGGAAGGTGAACATCTGGATTCAACATTAGCAAAGATTGCTGTGCTTGGTGCTGACATGCCTGAAAATTATTGGAAAATAGTTTTCGATAATGTTGAATGCAACAGTGGCCCAGTAATTCCGGAAGCCATTAAAACGTATGATGTGGACGAGTTATTGTATATTATGAGAGAAGGGTTAAAAAAGGTTTTAACTATTGAACTCCCTTTTTAGAACGCTCGGAATTAAACATTATACCGAACTTTTCAATTGATTTCGAGCGCGAGTGCATGGAAGCCTTTTTAATCCGGGATGATGTGCCAGTTGTGACCTTGTTGAATAAGGTTTTGCGTGACGCAGCCAAAAACAAGCGCGAACTGGATTATTTGGAATCATTGAGGAAGTAATGGCTGCACCAGAATATTTTATCAAATTAAAATTCGGTACCGAAATCGACCAAAAGCAATTTGCACAATTGCAGGCCGCTTTCAATAACCTAAATGATAAACAAAAGAAGGCATTTGCGCGGTCATATAACACTTCCGTAAAAGAGATGAACCAAATGTTCGCCAAGAACACTTCATCCCAATTGCAGGAATATGAACGCGCAGCCATTAAAACTGAACAAACAATTTCAGCTGCTCGAATAAAAGAATTACGCCAGTATGTTACAAAGCAAAAACAGCTGGCAAAGAACTTACCTATTTATGCTGCTGGTGCTTTAGCCGCTGGTGGTGCACGTGTTGCAAATGCTGCCATAAACAGCTCATTTAATATGACCAGGGACGAAAAGATGTACCTGACATCCGGAATAAGCGGTCTTATGACAGGCGCCGGTGCTGGTGCT